>NZ_JBYQFK010000020.1:0-79531 GCF_057837305.1 Lysinibacillus sp. RU7
AGACCAGCTCGGCTTAAAAAGACGTTTTGTTTCATAAACAGGGCACATAATTTAAATAAACTGGGGTTGATGAAATCACCTTTACATTCAAAAAGGACCATCAGGAAGGCAAATGGATGGAGTGAACGCTGGCGTTGAATGAACCCACTTTCGGTCGCGAGTTGGATGACTTTTTTCGGTCCGATCGCTTGAAACACCTGTTGTAGTAAGGTAATAGATGTTTTCTTTAACATGAAAAATTCTCTCCTGTCGATTGATGTTACTTCTAGCTATCTCTTCATTGGGAGAGGATTAATCCTTTTTGCATGAAATTTTTCTTAAGTTTACACGTATGGGCTGAAGCCATGCCCGTGGAAAGCGAGCCGAATGGAGCGTAAATCAACGGTTAACACAATGGTAATATATGTTTCAGGATTTGTTCATTCTAAGTCAAAAATGATTCCAGTATGCAATAAGCTGTTTTTCATAAATGAATGTGAATACTTTTTCGATAATTATGATTCTAAATGACTATTGAATTTTAAGATATGATGAAATTACGATACTAAGTTTTGTTTTAAAGCAAAAATACTTTAATCCATTGGATAATTATATCTATAGAAATTACATATTTTTAGTTATAATAGTAATATGATAGGGAGTGATCATATGGGAAAAGGTAAAATGGTACTAGTAAGTGGTATCATCACGGTTTGTTTATCAACCATTGCCATTGTAGCCCTTTTATTGATGAGCGAGGATAGCCCTCTTAAAAAGTTAAAAGAGACACCTCTTGAAAATGCAGCTGCTGCAACAGTAGCTCCAGTTGAGGAAGAAGTATATATTGAAGATTCAAATGTTGGCATAAAAACGACGACAGATAAGTTAGGGACTCACGATATTTTATTTGAATCTGGAGTAGTGGCTCATACGGCTACATCCGGTCCAATTCAATTAACAGTAACTGAAGTACGATTAGAGCAGCTCATTCCGGCAAATGATCAAATTAAAAAAGCGGTAGAAGGGCATGATCGTGCAACGTTAGCCGTGTTAGAAGTGACAGTAGAAAATAATGGGGGACAGCCAGTTTTGTTTAACCTCGACGACGCTAAAGTTGTTGCGGATAGCCATGAAACAACCGTTTTAAACCCAAAATTTTCACATAAATTTGACTCCCATTTTAAACCGAATGAGAAAAAGCAAGGCACAATAGTAATTGACTTTGCATCGAAGCCGCGAGATATTGCGAGTATTCAATTAAAAATAGCGCCAGTCTATGACCAAAATTATGATGAATTAGGTGAACCGATTGTGCTAAAGGTGCCGATGTATTAAATAACTAAAAGCGCGAGTGGTATTTCCACTCGCGCTGTTTTTATTGCTTTTCTAATTTTTCAATTTCTTCCGGACTAACATTAACCCGTTTTAAGAAGAATGATAATACTAGTGCTACGACGGTTACAACGGTTGCGACTAAGAATGAGAAATGAATCCCTTCAAGTAACGCTTGTTGTTGTAGCATGGTCATTGCATTTTCTTGTGTCATATCCATCGTTTTAGCTAATTCTGCTCCTTTAGAAGTGGCAACGGAATTCATAATCGTCACAAATAAGGCTGTACCGATTGAACCGACTACTTGCTGAGCCGTATTGTTTACGGCTGTACCATGTGGATTTAAACGAGTTGGTAATTGGTTTAAACCATTGGTCATAATGGGCATCATCACCATGGACATCCCAAACATGCGTAAGGTATAAACAATCACGATATGTGTATATGTTGTATCAAGCTGTAATTGAGATAATAAATACGTTGTATACGTTGTAATAGATAGCCCGATAACTGCTAATGCACGCGGTCCAAATTTATCGAATAGTTTCCCTGTAATAGGCGACATAATCCCCATAATTACTGCTCCAGGTAACATCATTAAACCAGAATCTAATGGTGAAATCCCTCTGACGCTTTGTACATAAGCCGGTGTTAAAATCATGCCAGAGAACATAGCTGCGGCGTTAACCATAGCAATAACCGATGCCAAAGCAAACATTGGGTATTTATAAACACGTAAATCGAGTAAAGGCTGCTCTAAACGGAATTGGCGCACAATAAACCATACTAAACCAATCGAACCTGCAACAAGCGTTGTGATCACGACTGGATCTGACCAACCATCCGCACTTGCTGAACTACATCCGTATAAAATACCACCGAAACCGATAGAAGATAATACAACAGAGAAGTAGTCTAATGATGTTTGACGTGTATCCATGACGTTTTCTAACTTCCAAACGGCTAATGCTAAACTAATGACAGCAAATGGGATAATCATTTCAAACAATAAACGCCAGTCATAGTATTCAACAATGTAGCCAGACAGTGTTGGCCCAATGGCTGGTGCGGTAATCATCACAAGACCGAAAATCCCCATAGCTGCCCCGCGTTTTTCACGAGAGAAGCTCACGAGCATAATATTCATCAGTAACGGACCCATGACAGATGAGCCAGCTGCTTGAATCATACGACCAGCAAGTAAAAAGCCGAAGCTTGGTGCAAGGGCAGCCATGATTGTTCCAAGTGTAAACAGGGCCATTGATGTAATAAAGAGTGTACGGTTTTTAAATCGTGTAATTAAAAATGCCGAAACAGGAATTAAAACCCCACTCACAAGCATATAGCCTGTTGCTAGCCATTGTACCGTAGCATAATCCTTCATACCGAAATCAACCATAATGGATGGAAGGGCAACGTTTAACAATGAGTTATTTAAAAACGATACAAATGCCCCAAAAAATAAAATACCGAGCATTAAATATGGCGGTTTCTTTTCTATAGTGCTACTATTCATTCTTTTCCCCCTATATTTCTATTCTTTATTTTCTTCACTTGAAAGATTTTATACTATAAGTCCAAAAAAATCAAAGAAAAATAACGTGAGTATAAGTTGGTTACTTCCGTCAACGTATCATGTTATACTTAAGGCAAAGAAAAAAAGAAGGAGGCACTATGAATAAACGTAAAAAATTAGTCGTTGATCATGCGTTGTCCTTATTTGTTGAAAAAGGAATTGGCCAAACATCCATTCAGGATATATTAGAACGGGCGAGTATTTCCAAAGGGACATTTTATAATTATTTTTCATCCAAACATGAGTGTGTCGGTGCGATTTTAGAGCAAGCACGTTATGATGCTACATTAGCACGTGGTGAAATTATGATTGGGAAAGACCCTCAAGATGTAGATGTACTAATCGAACAAATAACGGTGCTATCTAGTATTAATCGTTCACGTGGCATAGACCGAGTGTTTGAAGAAATTTTACACTCGGGTGATATGGAGCTGAAAAAGCTTGTTTTAAAATATCGCGTGTTAGAGTTAGATTGGCTTGCCACTCGATTCGTGGAAGTTTTTGGTGACGACATTCGCGATCATGCTTTTGAAGCAGCTGTTTTATATTATGGCATGATGCAGCATTTATCATTTACAGGAAAGCTGATTCATCAAAATACACTAGAAGTGAAAGCAGTCGCTACCTCTACGATGAAATACATGAAAGAAATTGTGCCAATGCTCATTCATCAAGGGACAGGGTTATTTGATATTCAAAATGTGAGCGTATTTATCGGCTCCTTTACGAAAGTCGAAGTCTCAGCAGAAGAAGTGCTCGAGCAATTGGAGACGTTCCAAGCGCAACCGCATTTTACAAAACCACAGCAAGATGTAACAGATGCTTTACTAGAGGAGATTAAGAAGGAGACACCTCGTGAAATTGTGGTCCATGCATTATTGCGGGCGTTTACATATGAATTTAAAGATTCTCCGTATACAAATGAAGTAAAAGAACTATCTAGTGTTGTATGGTATTTGGTCAAACAACTGAAAATGTAAGAAGAAGCTCTTACGCTGATGGAGGCTTTCGAGGGGATCGAAGGATTATATTCATCGCTTCACACGACGAAGCTGTTCCAGAAATGAGTAAACGACTCATTCTTGGAACAGCTTTTTAGCGGATAAAAATTCTTTTGGTTTACTGCCAAAACTGTTTCAAATAAGGGACGGCTTCTTTCATTTTAGCCCCATACCAAAACATTTCACCATCGATGATTTGGATGTTGGTATTTGGCAAATGAAGCGCTAATTCCTCAATATGTTTTTGCGCGAACGGAAAGGGCTCTGTCGATAAAAATAGGTAATCTAGTTGGGCATTTTTTAACGCTTCGATATCGACGACAGGGTACCGCCCTTCATAAGCTGTAAATGGATTTTCAAAGCCAACCGCCTCCAGCACATCATTAATATAAGTAGTAGCGCCAACAACCATATATGGTTTACGCCACATCATATAGGCTGCCTTCCCGGATTTTCTTGGAAGTGCTTTCAATGCTGCGTCAATTTGAAGGACCAACGCTTTACTTTCTTCTACTCGATTGACTAATTGGCCAGCATCTTCAATCATCCGCTGTGCTTCTGAGATCGATTCCACCTGAAAAACATAGACAGGAAAATGCTTTTCAAGCATGTCCACCATTTCTTTTGTATTTTCTTCTTTCTCCATAATAATTAAATCCGGCTGTAACGATTGAATAGTAGCTAAATCCACTTGCTTTGTACCGCCAACTGTTTGGACATGGGCTACTTGTTGTTCTGGGAATATACAATACTTTGTACGTCCCACCATTTCTTGCTGCAAGCCTAGATGAAATAATGTTTCTGTAATCGCCGGGCAAAGAGAAATAATTCGTTTTGGTGGAAATACATAGGTTACGTTTCTGCCTAAATGGTCTACTATCTGTTTCAAATGAATACCCCCTTATAGTTCCTTTTCAATAGGAAGTTGAAATTGTTCGCTTGCATGATATTCTCCCTGTTCAAATGTGCGTTCTGTAAAGTGCCATGCGGTTTGATTTAATCGGACAACGGTTGAGCAGCGTGTACCATACCCTTCAAATTGAATGAAAATCGGTGATAATTTTCTTTCGAGTTCAAGGGGTACACCCGTGGACGGTAATGCCTCATCTGTCGCTTGCTGCTTGTTTGTTAAAATATTGAATAAATCATCGTCAGAAAAAGCGTCATTCATTAAAACGTTTGTGAAATGGTCTTTTAACAATTCGACTTTGGGCCAAGGGGTATTAAGTGTCGCATTTGACACACAATGCATGCCAGGCTGCACTTCTGTCACTTCATCCATCACATTATTGTAATGAAACAGCTTGTCGCCATCATAAAGCAATACATTAAACGGTCCATACAAATCCCGCTTTATTTGTAAGTTCAGTGCAAATTGTTCGGCCCTTTCATCGCTATTTAAAAAATCAGTGGCAATTTGCCCTCGCGAATAGGTTCCTGTGTCCCCAAGCAGGGGATTTCGATAATTGGTAATCGCAACAAAGCGACCTGACTGACTAACACCTAACCATGTCCCACCTTTTTCGCCGTCCCGTCCAGCTAAAATGTGCGGTGCATCTTCCCACATATGCGCAGCTTCCGTTTCACGTATGTAAAACTCATCTCGATTTGCTGCAATGATGATCGGGAAGTCTGGGTGCATCTTATAACTAAACGCGATAATACACATGTTTTCACGCCCTTTCTATCATTACTATTACGGATTCCCCTACATTTGTAAACCCTCTTCTTTTCTTCTATATGTGCCGCTAAAAATAAAAAGATTATTTTCAACTTTTTCACGCCGTCATCCGTCTAACTTATATAGACAATAAAATACTGAAAAAGGAAGGAGCCTTTAGGAGTTAAAGCATCGAGCGCTATCAATCGGATCGTTAAGATAGTGTATTTAAACATATGACATGGTGGAGCTATTTAATAGAAGAACAATACAGACTAGTGAAAGGTGTAAGGAAATGAGGGTTATTAAGCGAATTAAATGGGCAGGGTGGGTCGCACTTATTTTATTTTCAGCCGTAACATTCGGTGCGATTTACTATTTTGTAAGTCCTGCAATAGAAGCTTCTAGCGGTACTAATAAGATAGCTGAGGTAGAAGAAATTAGCGAGGATGCTAGTTTAAATGTAAGAACGGAAATACAAGAAACAAATACATATACAATGTCGATCAGTATGCCGACATTCAAAAGTAAAAGCTTAGATCTCCCTATAAAAGAATGGATGGAGCAGCAGAAAAGTGTATTTATCGAAGAAGTAGAACGAAACAGCGAGATGTTAAATGCCGACAATTTAGCGTATTTAACAATTGACTTAAGGGTAGAAACAACGGGTGAATTATATAGCTTGTTATTTACCGCTTATCAATATGGTGGAAAAGGGAAGCCGACACAAGTTTTTAAAACGTTTACGGTAAATAGGAGGGTAGGCGAAAGCGTACAATTACATGATCTCATCGATTTAAATGATCAAGCTTCAGGAACAATCCGTACATGTATAAAAGATCAATTAATGGAGCGGGAAGACTATATAAGAGAAGAGGTATTAAATGAAAAGTTAAGCGATCTTGATGATTTAACATGGTCGATAAGTAAACAAACACTGAACATTTTCTTTGATCAATATGAAGTGGCGGTCGGCAGTGTAGGTGGAATAGAAATGGAAATCCCGCTTCAGGCATTACGTTCATATTTACATCCTACTCTATTAAATAATGCGCAATTAGAACATATGACAAGTATAGAAAAATCACAATTAGATCCGAATGGAAAATATATTGCGTTGACCTTTGATGATGGACCAAGCCCAAAAGTGACACCACGAATTTTGCAAACGTTAAAGCAACACGGTGCAAAAGCAACCTTCTTTATGCTAGGTAAGCAAGTCAAAACATATCCACATATTGCGGCACAAGTAGCAAACGATGGTCACGAAATTGCCAATCATTCATATAGTCATCCGAAGCTAACAAAAACGACAAGCCAAGAAATAATCAAGGAAATGAGCGAAGCAAATAAAAAAATCGAAATAGCTACAGGCATTGAGCCGATATTATTTCGCCCACCTTATGGAGCTTATAATAATGATGTTGTCCACTATGCCAAGATGAATGACTATTCTATGATTCTATGGTCTGTCGATTCACTAGATTGGAAAAGTCGTAATCCAGTCGCTATCAATGAGATTGTTACAAACAATGTTACAAATGGTTCCATCGTCTTAATGCATGACATTCATGCGTCCACAGCTGAAGCTTTACCTGAATTGCTAGTAAAATTAAAAGCAGAAGGTTACCAGTTTGTAACGGTATCTGAACTGCTCATGTTACAACATGAAAACGGCGCGGGCCCGTATTTTGGGCATGTTTCCTAAGTATATTTCAATTTACTTTGAATCCTTTGCGAAGACTTTTCCTTCGTAGAGGATTTTTTCGTGTTTGCGAATGATTTGTATAAGCTATTTTGAAATAATCATTGAATATGACAAGGTGGAAATCCGTTCACATCTTGAATCATATGAAAGTCATATTGCTTTAAGGCGAATTGGCTTTGATACAAGTATTCAAGGACAAGCAGCTTTCCATTTGAAACGCCGCATAAAACGCCGGAAGTTCCTTGCCCGTTAGACAGAGATACACCAACGGGCTGACCTATTAAGTAGCCAATTTTATATTGCCATGGCATAAGAGTTACTCCTTTCAGTACATGATTTATTCTAAGAGAATGGTAATGGGACAATATAGCTTAGTAGTATGCATTTGGACAAAAATGAGCGGAGAGTGTAACTATGACACCCTCTCCAATCATTAAGAATGATTCATAAAAAATAAAAACCAAACAGCATGATTTTGTTCGTCTGCGGCATTTGATCGAAACTGTTCACTAATATAGGGGATATGACACTGCCTCGCTACTCGGTGATAAAAATCGACAGCTTCTTGTTCATCTTTAAACGCAGCTAGCACACCACTTTTAAAATCAGTAGGTAATGCCTCCGTTATTTGTGGAGATGGGGGATGTCCTGTAAGACTAGTATAGATAGTAGCAAAACCATGATAGTGACGCATTTCATCTTTTCTAATTTCAAGAATGCGTTTTTGAATTTCTGGGGTCGGGGCAAGCTTAGCTAGTTGTTCGTAAAAATGTATAGCCGTATACTCACCATTCATAGCTTTCGTCAGATCACCAATGATATTGCTCGTTAAAGACGGTTGGGAATGATATTGCAAATTCTCACTCCTTTTTAGTCAATATATTAAATTTAAAAAATAAAGTAACATGTCCTGAAAAATTGGAGTGTAGGGTTTAGTTTAACTTAAAATGATGAGGTCGTTATGCCACACATCATACAGAACTTGAAAGAAAAAATGCCAATATTTAATTTTGCTGAATTGAGAGCATTTTTTCGTTAAACGAACAAATAATAAAGTACAAAATTTATTATGTAGGGTGTGAAGCATTGAAAAAAATAATCCTTCTGTTTTTACCGTTCTGTATTTTAATCGTCTCAAGCTTTTATGTAAATGAAAGTTATTCAGCTGATAAGGGGAGAAAGTATTACGAAGAGGCGGGCCATATTGTTTGGGATATTCAAACAGAAGAAAAAATAGTTGCCCTGACTTTTGATGATGGACCTCACCGAAAATATACAACTAAAATTTTAGATTTACTTGCCAAATATGAAGCGAAAGGAACTTTTTTTATAATAGGGGAAAACGCTAAAAAAAATCCTGAAATTGTATTGAAAATGTATGAAGAAGGGCATGAATTGGCCAATCACACCTATACCCATCCTATAAAAACGACTGTTCCTAATTTGATATCAGAAATCAAACAAGCAAATGAAGCGATTTACAATATTACGGGCTATTCACCTGTTTTATTCAGACCCGTTGAAGGACAATATACGGATGGCATGATTAATGCCATTGTACAAGAAGGGTATAAAGTCGTCATGTGGTCATGGCATCAAGATACAGAAGACTGGAGATCGCCAGGTGTAGGAAAAATCGTAAATACTGTACTAAAAGGTGTAGACAAAGGGAATGTCATTCTTTTTCATGATGGTGGTGGAAACCGCGAACAAACCGTGAAAGCATTAGAAGCTATTTTACCCGAATTGCAAAAGCAAGGATATAAATTTGTCACGGTTTCGGAGCTACTGGAAGTACAAAAATCCACGATGCAAAAATAAACAGTCGCAGCGTTTTAGACGCTGCGCAACTTAAAGATATGTTAGTTAAAAGTGATTATACGGCTTAATCCATTTTCTGAATAAACAATTGCCCATTAGATTGAATTTCAGCATAAAACACCTGTTCAATGGACTGTACATCGGCTGTTTTCAATTGTTCATGCAACCAAGCTTTACTCATGCCTGTCTCCAATAAATTTCTTTCTAATAGTTTCCCATCTGTAATTACCTCAATCGGTATAAATGGGGGAGGGGAAGGGGAGAGATTTAAATCGCTTTTTTGTATTTCTTGAAATTCGGGTTTTTTTAGAATGCTGAGGGAACCATTTGGCTCTAAAATGGCATAATCAATTTCAGTAATAGAAAAAATTTGATGTTGTCTGATCATCATCGTTAAGTCATCGAGATTAATTTTAGTGGCGGACAAAGCTTTTCGATCGATTTCCCCTTTTTTTATAACAATCGTCGGTTGTCCATCCAGGATTGTCCGCACTTTTCCTGATTTAAGGCTAATATAACTAATAAAGGTAGCGAGTGCACACCAAATAACAAGGCTTGTTAATTCTTTTGTATAAGTGATTGTGTCGATAATAACCATATTGGCTGCAATGGAGCCGATTGTAATGCCTGTTATGTAATTGAAAAATGTTAGATGACTCAGTTGCTTTTTTCCTAAAAACCTCGTAAATGCAAGCAAAACGAAAAACGTAATGACGGTTTCAATAACGATTTGTAAATAACTTGTATTCATTTCCCCACTCCTATCTCATTCGTAGAGTATCCAAAATGTACAAAATAATACATTCATAACAATGAAAACGGTGCAGAATTGTGTACGGTGACAAATTGTGAAAAGGCACAAAAAAGCTGGAAATCTAATCTTTGTGCAAGTGGGGAAACTTTAGAATATAAGGTTTTGCCCCTTATTTAACAAAAGAGGAGAAACTATCGACACCTTGCTAGCGAATCGCCCTATTTGCTTACATTTTGGCGAAAAAATGACTGTTTTCATTTAAAATGGAGCGCTCTAGGAATAGCTGCTATGTTAAGAAAAAGAGAAATTTACTAAAAGGAGAGCTAGCGTGGAGGATGAGAAAAGTGCCTTTATGGATGAAAAATGAAGATAATTAAGCTTTTTTTGAAAAAATCCACCTTGATTCAACCACGCCTTTGTGATGTAGTTAACCGCAAAAAACAATAACTATCTCTTTAACATAATAAAAAGAAATAAAGCCGTGCGATTTTTTTATAACAAGAATCCCAGGTCCACTTTAAAAATCGACCAAACCGCCATTTGTCGATTTTGATATACAACTTAACTGAGGATAAGTGTCATTTAGGTAAATAGACCTGATTTAACACTTATTTTAAATTAAGTTGTATATGGATTTCGCTATCTGACACGATCAGGGCATTAAAAATAATATGTTTTAATAAACGGAAGTAAAAATTTACTCTTGCTAGTAAAGTGGCGTACGCAAAATGTCAGTATACGGGCTAGTTGTTTTAAAAGGTGCTCTCTTTTTAGAAACGTAATATAGCGATACATATGATTCCATCGTAATTAGAGCGTACATATATAGAACTGATGTAGACGAATATAAAATACGTTGCCATTCGTAATGAACAAACTTCACTAGTTTCAGAAGCTGCAGTACATATAGTGATTGACGTTGAACAAGAGTGTCAAAAGGTTTTGGTGGAGTGAGGTCGAGGGGGTATATTATCACGATAAGAGGTAATAGGTATTTGAAACATATTTCTTAACAAAAAAATGGAAAATGGCTAATAGAAAGAGAACAGTATTTCTATCAAGTTGCCCTTTTAGATGATTATCGTCTACGTAGTGAAGCACAGGGGATTATGAACATCAAGGATAAAAAAAGGAAACCGTTAATTGTCTAGGTTTCCTTTTGATAAATTTTTTAAACTAAACAAGTAAGAGTAGATTGACCACTATTAGGTGTAGTAATACCAGTTAACCAATCATCGAGCAACGCTAAGTGTTTAGCTAAAACAGCATCAGAGTATTTACTCCATAATTCTTTTGTAAATCTAATGTGTGTTTCGTTTAGAGTAAATTCAACCTGTTTTACGGTATTTTTACCACCACTATAAAGCATGGTAACCGAGCTCGAATAAATACAAAACTCAATTTCTTCATCATTGCAGACAATGACATTTTGGGCAAATATATTTTCTGTATTCGCTGTATTCGATCTCGAAGAGGCAGCTTCTGCTAAAGCTTTTAAACTAGCTTTAATTTTCTCTTTATCTCTTTCTGAGATGCCATCATATAAATTACTAATTTCATCAATTGCGGTGTTCCAGTTAGACGTTCGTTTAGTGTATTTTTTTTCATGGTTGCTTTTTAAGTGCATTAAAGGATTTTGCAGCACCTTAGTGATATATTGGTTGTACGCAACTACTCTTGCTTTTTTAGTTTCATCACTTTCTTTATCAGTGGGAAAAGCAGGATTGTAATTGGAAACGATTCTTGCAATATCAAGTATAGTTGTTAATCCAACAATGGGACTTACTTGAACCGATTGTTTGACTTCATTACTGAAACGACCGAATGTTTGCAGTGCATTTTTTACATTATTATTGGCATCAATCGCTTCATTTTGTTTGTTACCAATAAGTAAGCCTCCACTTATAGTATCTTGGACCGGCGTTGCATCTTGTAGAGATGCAGCAAGGTTGAAAGAAAGTGGCGTTTGAATATTTTGGTGGAGAGAAACATCATTTACTGTTAACCAGCTTTCCATCTGTAAATCTTGATTTGACATATAAAAACCTCCTGATAATAAATGTTTAAGGAATTAACAAACTTGAGTTTATAAATACCTTAATTGGAAATATAAGTTATAAAGGTTAAAAATAGGTTAAACTTTTAAAAATAAAAAAATTATGTTTTATCAAATTTGTTACTGAACAATACGTCAATTTTACATAGGAAGGTGTATATATCAAAGCAATCACGATGAAACAAGCCTTGGGTAACGCTGATTGCCTTAGGTGAAAAGAAATTCGAAACACATAGCTGGCGGACGAAACATCGAGGCCCGTTAGCTATTCACGCTAGTAAGTCGATGGATAAAGAAGCTTTTGAAGGTTTGTTGATTAGAGGTGTATTAGTAAACCATAGTATTACATTTTATAAAGACCTACCAACTGGCGTTGTAATCGCCATAACGAACTTGGTTGACTGTTACAAAGTAGGGTGCGATTTAGGAAATGCGTCAGTTTTATCACAAGGAAAAACGGGAGATGGTTTAGAATTAGCGTTTGGTGATTATATAGAAGGTCGTTATGCTTGGGAATTAGATCATATAAAGGTGTTAGATGAACCTATCCTAGCTAAATGTAAGGGAGTGGAACAACTAAGACAAGAAAGAAGCATAGTTAGGGTGTTATCCTTAGCCGAAAATATGCCTTAAAAACACTTCAGAAGTGATGAAATAAAGTACAGCCAAGTATAAATCACTCCAAAAGGGAAAATTTATTAATTGGAGGTGATTACTTTGGCAAAAGAAAAGCGAAATAAAAATGAATTACATCGAGAAGAATTTGGAGTAGAATTAGGTCCTGACGATTTAGATTTACGTGAAGAGAATGATCTAACGGAAGAACAAATGAAGAATTCACATAAAGAAAAACAACAAAGCAAAAATGTTACTAAAAAAAGATAAGGAATTTAACTTTTTTAGTAGAAGCCTGTTACTTTAAGGTAACGGGTTTTTTGTGCTTATAGATAAACGTACAAAAACTACATACATTTTTTAGTTGTTTCTGTAGTGCGGTAATTTCAAAAAGGTCACAAAAAATCTGAAACTATCCGAATAAATATGAATGTTATTAACGTATCTGGTGCCGTTACGGATGCTGATAACAACGATGTGACTGGTAACATTTTCCATCAACAGAGCAGAGGCACAACAGGTGTATCAAGGCCCACCATCAGCATTCACTTTTAATATCTTGTTGGCCGACCTAAAAGTCGGCGCAAACACAGTCATTGTAAAGGCTACGGATATTTACAATACAACCGGCACAAAAACACTGACAATAATAAAAAATTTGGGAGTAGTTTTACAAATAACCACTCCCAAACTTAAAAAAATAATGATGCTATTAACTTTCTCTAGCTATTTTTTCAGGAAACAGTTTCCCGAACAAAGTAACTGTAGAGGCACTTAAACAAACAATAATGAATCCAGTAAGTAGATTTGTAGTGTTTAAGCCGTAATAAGCGAATGCTGATGAAAAAATGTAACTAATCACAAAACCGAGAAGAACTATGAAAAGTATATTTGTATTTTTACCCACTAGTTATTTCACCTCACTTTCTAATTAGAGGATACGTTTGAAAGAGAGTGGAAGTTTCAATATTTTCCATATATAACAAATATTTTTTGTGGTGAGGAAATTAGCGATGGAAGCATTTCGTGTAGGAGAGTGAGTTTATGGAAATGAAAGCAGAACAAATACTTGAAATTACTAAGCGGGCTTTTGAATGGGGAAAATCACAGTTATATGAAGGCAAAGATAACCTCGAAGATGAACACATCGAATGGCTAATTAAACAAGCTGAAACACTTCAAAAAATTGCTGATAGATGGTGTGAAATTGAATTTGATCAAAAAGGTGAACCATCTGATTTCTATAGTGATGTACAAGATGTATTAAAGGAAAACGGAGACTACTAAACATTCCGTCAAAAGGAGTAGCAGATATAGGTGAAAACAACCGGCATAAAAGTTGCCAGTTGTGATTGATAACTATTTATTTTTTGTTTCAACTTGTCGGATTTTCTGATTAATTTCTTTGATATCAGTCTCATTTCCAAATTCCACATTAGAACTCGAACCAGAAGCTTTTCGTTTTTCAGCTTCAGTATGTTGGATTATTTGTTTAACTTGGTCACCATCAGTCCCAAATCTTTCATGTGATTTTTTGTTGTTTGACATGGATTTCACCTCCTGAATTTAGTCTTTACAGAGGGTGTTTAATTATGCGTTTTGTGAAAATTATTTAGTTATAGAAAAAAATGTGCAGTAAAAAAGCCGATTAGAACTACTAATCAGCTCCTGTTTTTTAGTTTTTTTCCTGTTTCAATACCTGCACCGAAAACTGCTGATACCATACAAATGAAATATAAAATTTGTTGGAATCCGTCTGCTGTCCAATATCCTGAAAAATTCATGAATACAAGGATAATAAATAAAATGGCAGAAACAATTAGTGAATAAAAGCTGAAATTATGAGACATTTTATCCCCTCCAGTTTATGTTAATTGAAGTATGGTTTTAGGTTAACACAAATTGGGTATTGAAGGAATATTATTACTGCACATTCCGTCAAAAATGAGGAGTAAAGATGACTAGGAGTAAGCATAAAAAGAAAAGCAAATGGCGTGATTTAGTGGATTTTGTATTATCGATAGTCGATGTATTCTCGTAGAAACTGAGGTGTAAGGTATGGACAATATAAACATTTATGAAATCATCGGTTTGCAAGATGATCCCGTGTATCAAAAGTTAGAGCAGCTCCAGCCAGATGATGAAATTCTAATAGAAGCTCACACAGTCCGTTTAACTGACAAGTTCTATGAAGTGGAGAACGACGATGTGCACCTAGGCTTTAAGGATAAAATAGGCTGCTATCAATTTTTGAGTGGATTATTAGTAAGCAGCTAAAAAGAAGGCTACGGCGGGAACCGTAGCTTAGATTTAGGACAACCCTTTGATTACGTCAATTTAATTATATCAGAGGGGTGTCTGTATGAGAATGCAAGAATTGAAAATAAATGTTGATGGGAAGCTCGCACTTGATATAATGGAATTGCCTGACAGTTGTGTGATTATATTGTCACAAGGTAAAGTCAAAGTCGCCGAGCTTCCTGCCTTTGCCGAAACTAAAATCGTCACACACCAAGGCCAGGTAAAACGAGTGAAATGGGACGAGGGTGAGGAGTTTTGAATATTGAAAAGTAAGAAAAGGCGAGCGTTTGGTAAAATTTTAGATATGTTCCTTCTTAGCTTATTTTTATGGATAGTTGGTTTCATAAGTTTCGTAATGGCCTTCTTGATAATGGGGATTTTTGAAAATACTATTGATTTACCCACATTATATAGTAGTCTTATTGTTAATAAAGGTGCAGATATTTTAGATGTTTTTACACAATATAATATTTTTATTACTATTATTATAATGGGAATGGCTGTAATAATAACGATGCTTTTTATAATTTTTTTATTGAAACTTAGTTTTTTTGAACGATGGTATGTTGGTCAATATAGTATGCTATATGAGATATACACACTTTATATTTTTAGTTTAGGATTTATGCCACTGTTTATTAAAGTACTAAATGAAGGCAATCAACTAAATATAACTTATAATATAGATGTAATAATTTTTGCTGTTTTTATAGGGGCAATGCCTGTTTATATTTATTTAATCTGTTCAAAATTATTTTACGAGGCATATTTTAAAATTGAAAAACAATAGTTCTATAAGTCATCTGGAAGACAACATTTGATAGCAGCAAAACGCAGCAGTCTTTTGCTGTTTTTTATTTCCCTTCATTTTAGCAAGTTGTTAGATAGTTTGAGTATCCCATTTCGAAGTAAATGTGGAATGTCTGAGGATATAAGAATTAAAATAAATGTTGATGGGAAGCTGGTAATTGATATAATGGAACTACCTTACAGTTGTGTGATTATATTGTCATAAGGTAAAAACAAAGTCGCCAAGATTCCTGCGTTTGCCGAAACCAAAATCGTCACACATCAAGGTCAGGTAAAACGAGTAAAGCGGGACGAGGCTGAGGAGTTTTGATTAATTTTTATTTTGCAATTGTAATTGTAATTATTTTAATTATAGTGATTGCATCCGTAGTAGCTATATTTAGCAAGCAAACAGATGATAATGAAAGTATAATAAAAGTTGAAAATATAATCACAATTGGAGGAACGTTTGTTGTAATATTTGCCCTTACGTTACCATTCGTAATTCTATATGGTAATAATTTTGAATTTACAACAAGCACTTTTGCTAAATTAGGGACTGTTGGAGATTATTTTGGAGGAACTACTGTTGGATTACTATCATTTGCAAGTTTATTATTTGTTGCTTCTTCTATGGTAATGCAGAAAAAGGAATTATCCTTGCAAAGAAAAGAAGTTACAGCAACTAGAAATGAATATGAAATTACAAATGCAACAATGAAAAAACAGGCTTTTGATAGTACTTTTTTTAATTTAATTAATTTACATCATCAAAGGTACAATCTAGCAGTTAATAGTTCTAAAGGATTTTTCATTGAAAAGTTTTTAGATGAATATAATGATAATTATATAAATTATTGTATATATATGGAATTGAATGAACTTAATGAACTTGAATTTCATAATGTTGTTGAACAATTAGCTAAATTTGAGGAGTATATAAAAGTTTTTGAGCGTTTAGAAAAAGAAAACCTTGAACAATATAAAGAAAAGAAAATTTATGAGTATTTAAAATTTAAAAAGAAATATTTGGATTATATTTTCTATAATATTTATGATGAGGAGATTCCAGAATTAACTTCTAATAAAGAATTGAAACAAGAAATTTATGACGTTCAAAATACAGGAGCTATTAATCCAATCCAATTTTTGGGTTCTGAAGAAAATGATTTAATTTTTGAAATGAAGGATAAAATCGAAATTTATTTAAAAAAATATAAAAATTATTTAAGTCAAGAAAGAGAATGGTTTGAAGCTTTAGCATATAAAGTGGAAAATGAATTTAAATCAGATGAGGTATATAATAAAGAATTTATTAATCAAATATATAGCGATTATAAAGTTGAAAGTAACGATTATTTAAAAAGTATAGAAACAATAATAGCTTTGCTTATAAGCTCTATAGAAAACGAAGATGAAATTAAAATGTACTTAGGTATTTTGTATTCTCAAATTTCAGAGAATGAAATACGGTTTATAGACCTATATAATAAATATATAGAACAAAAAGAAAGTCTCAAATTAATTTTGCAAGCTAAATCCTAAATAGTTCTACCAGCCATCTGGAGGACAACAATTGATAGCAGTTTTAAGCTGCCGTCTTTTGTTGTCCTCTTTTTTATTTTATCGAATTACTGTTCAAATAAGTATTCCAGTTCGGAATGAAAGTGGTGAGGTAATTGCGCACGATTCAATCAGAGCTTAAGCGACATGGTCTTCATCGAAAGCAAAAGGTGACGACAAATTATCGCAAGCTTAATAATGGAAAAGAGCAACTTAGTAAATGGGAGATTGAGGATTTAATGGGTGTTCGTCGTGACATTTATACAAGACGAAATGGCGTTATTCGCCGTAAATGAGGAGGCATATACAATGGAGATTTTAAAAAGTATTGACGGCAACGCTACACAGAAAGCAATAGAAAAAGTATTACGACAATATCGGACATATCAACTTACGACACCCGAAGATCTTTTACCTACAATTACACCAAAATATACATTAGAGATGCCGTCTTTTGGTGGAACTGTGAACTCAAAAGTAGAGAACGCTGCTGTTAAGAATGTGGAGCATTATAAGCAAGCCGAAAAGTTTTTTGAACGCTTCAACCGAGGCTTTTACAAATTGACTAAAAAGGAACGCCAAATAATCATCATGGCATTTTTAGAAGAAGTGCCAATGTTTAATTACCAAGTTGCTAATGAATTGAATGTGAGTGAGCGTACTTTTTATCGCATGAAGGCACAGGCATTATATAAATTAGCTTTAGCATTACGAGTTGAGGTTTATCAGGAAGATGAGGTGAAGTCCTCATGAATTTTGTTCAGCCGATACGTGATTTAGAAAAGATTTCTGAAGTACGTGAGTTTTTGGCCAGCAAGAATAAAAGAGATGAGTTACTCTTTTGTTTCGGTATTTATACCGGATTAAGGATTAGCGATATTTTAACGATCCGTGTGAAGGATGTATATGGCAAGGATTATTTCTATATTGTGGAGCAAAAGACAAAGAAGGCGAAGCAAAGGAGCAAAAAATATACTGTGAGGAAGCGTGTACCAATCGTGAAGAAGCTGCAACGTCTATTAAATGATTTTTGCGCAACATTACAACCAAATGATTTTCTTTTCAAATCACGGCAGGGAAAGAACAAGCCAATAACTCGTGTACGTGCTTATGATATTTTGCGTGAAGCTGCTCATCACTGTGAGTTGAAAGAAATCGGTACACATACATTACGTAAGACATTTGGCTTTCTGGTTTATCAGAACGAAAAGGATGTGGCGTTGCTTCAAGATATTTTTAATCATAGTGCTTCATACATTACGTTGAAATACATTGGGGTTAATCAGGATGCGATTGAGGAAGCATACAATGCCCTTAATAATTTAAGGATATAAACAGGAGTTTAAGCAATTAAATCAAAAGGGGATAGTGTCAGAAAAAAATGCGGATTTACAACGCTAAGAATATGCAGGCTTTTATTCAGTAACACCAATGACGCAGCGGTCTTTTGAAATCATCTCAACCATTGTTGACACTAACTTTTATCAAAAGTGCATAAATAAACGTATAAACAATGTACCAATAGGGAAGCCACAAACGCTGATTTAACAGTGTTCGTGGCTTTTTATCACGTGTCCAAACTTTTATTTGGGAACGTTATTTTGATAAGAATTGTATAAAACAAATTAAGTAATTATTTTTACTTGTTATATTTTTTATAACGAAAAATTAAATCAGCAATATGGCTGTTTAACCTTTTGTATATTGCATTTCGTTCGGTATAAATAGTCGCATCCTTATACAATTTTATTTTTGAACAAATCCCATACCAACCATGCCTTGTTTTAGTCGATTTTGTTTTGTTGTTAAATAATCTTCCATCCATACTAATTTTGAGTAAACATTAATATTCTCTCTATATTTAACTTTATCACTTGTAATAATTTCAAGCAGTCTCTGTTTAATAATTGGAAGATTAACTTCCTCAGTCTCCAAAAATAACGATTGACTCAACCCCTCTAATTGAAAAAAAATATTAAGAAAATACTTTTCATTAACCACGCCATTTTCATTAACATTACCCTTTTCAACTAACATGGGGCGGCTAGTCATTAAAAGATTGACCATTTCCATATCTGTTTGAGAAAGTTCCCACACACTAAATTCCTCACCTAATTTTGAATCTAATGCAACTATTGGAACATTAGCATATTTACTTTCAAGTCTAAACGCTTCTTCTACAGCCGGTCCAAAAAAGCCGAGTTCATCAAAATAGGCTTTGCCGAATGTAACACCACCTCGAACTAAATATCCTGCGTTAAGAAATCTTAATAATGAAATTGACGTATTATACATTGCTATTTGAATCAAATTCATTTTATTTTTTCTATTTTCTTCTATCCCATCCTTATAAAAATAGAAAAAATATGCGCAATCTGAAAAGCTATATACCTTTCGATCATAGATAACATGATCTAGATTCCTTGATTCATTTTCTTTTACCTCACTGTGAAAAACTTGATGTATAAATAGTTTATCTTCGAATTCTGAATTATTCTGTGTACCTAGTAAATCAACAAAAATAACAACCATCTCGTTATATTCTTTCATTTCTGTCCTCCCCCAATAAGAAACAAATTTTTGGATTGAATTACCAATATATAACTAATTATATCTATTGATATATAATTAGAAAGTGTAAACTATATTTTTTTCTGAAATTTACCAAACAGACGTTTGGTATCCTGATGAAATAAAAAGCTGCTAAGAACTAATTGTAGTCTTTAGCTACTGAATCGAACGTTCCCTATGTGACACCGTCCTTTGGAAACTTAAATTGCTTATCGTTGTAAATCCACATTTTTCTGACGCTACCCAAATTAAGTAAAGCATCTCAAAAAACGAGATGCTTTTATTTTATTGTTTTTAGGAAATGAACATGAAATTTATTTGCTTTCATGCTTTAATGTACGAATAACATTTACTCAATAAGAATTTGTAAAGCTCGAATTAAAGAGTAGGTTTGAAGTATTGATGTAACAAGCTTTTAAAAGCCTTTAGGAGATTAACAGAATATAAGATATGTTAATGTGGTAAAATTAGTAAAGGTGAAAAAATTAAGTTAAAAATGAAAATTATAATATAAGGAGGGTCAAATGAGAAATAAATTTTTTAAGAGGATATTGGAATTTTATTTATATAAATATAGAGTTCCTTATTTAGAATTTATATTTATAATTTATTTTTCTTTAATATTGTTCAATTTCGTAGCTATTCCAGAAAAAGGATTTATAAAATTAATCATTACATATTTTATTTTTCTAATAAGCATTTTTGTTTGGCTAGATTGTATAAAAAGTTGGTATGAATATAGGAATCTAAAAAATTTAGTGGATAATAGAAAATTAGATTTAGAAAAGTCCATTATAAAAACAGTTATTCTTTTAATTTCTATTATAATGTGGGCTTTAGAAAGGGGATTATCCTTTCTATTTTTTACTAATAATCTTTCAAGTTTAGGGCTTATATATTTCCTTTTTATAATAATAAGTTCATTAATTTTTATTGTCTTAATTGTTATATTCGCTAAGAAGACAGGTTTTTGGAAAAAGGGATGGATTTCCTTATTATTTGTTTTATATATATATATAGCTTATTCTTTTGCATTAATTTATTACATAGGTGATTATTATTCTATTAGTAAAGGGAATGGTTTTAGTTTTAGTGAAAAAATAGAAAATGAAATTTTAGTAAGAAATGTTTTTAAAGATTTTGAAAAGGAATTAGATTATTTTCATGAAAGTTCATTAGAGACAATTATTAATGAAAAACAATATAAAATTGGGTATACAGAAATAAATGTTGAAGGAAACGAACTGAATATTACTACTGATAAGATAGGTGAAGGCTGGTCCGACTATTACTATCGTGATTTAATAAAAAGTTATAATTTATTTTCTATTTCAGATGTATCGGATTTTGAGTTTACACAGGATAGTTTTTTAGAGGGACATTATAACGTAGATTATAACAAATTTATAAATGGTGATTTTAAACTATTAAAAATAATTTTGTATAAAATACCTCGTAAAGAATTAGAAGGTAGTATATTAAAATACGAACCTAATAGATTAAAAATTGATCAATTTGCAGAGAAATCTATGTATTTAATTATCAGTGAAGACAACTTTACAAATTATACAGTTCTTGAAACTCAAAGAGATAATTATATATTGTTCGATGAATTATTAGCATTTTCTAATGTTCTGTTAGATGACACAATAATTGATATTAATCAAAGAATTTACGAAGGCAAATCTAAAAGTTTTATTGATTATTTTTATTATAGTTTTGTGGTAATTACAACGCTAGGTTTTGGAGATATTACTCCTGTAAGCAAAATATTTAGATTACTTACAATTTTAGAGGCATTTTTAGGTTTATTAATTATGGGATTGTACTTAGCTAAAGTCTTTGATAAAGAGAAATAGTTAAAAATATTTTATGGCAGACTTTTGGCAGAAACTTGGCAGTAAGTTGGCACACTTTTTCGAAATAAACGTGCTATTATGGTAGTATGTAATATTCATCAAAAATCATAACGACAGGCGATGCGGCACAAGCTGCGTCGTCTTTTTTGTTGTATTTATTATTCTCTAAAAATAAATCTAGGTTCTCTCAGAGCCTTTTGAAAAGCCTGCGGGTCTCGCGAGCCCCGGAAACGGTCTAGATATAAACGGAAAAATAGTGTTCCTTCCACCCTAATTAAAAAAGTTAATTATATCAACAAAAGCAAAGGAGGTTTTAACATGTCAACGGGAAAAGCGAAAGTCGATGAGATTGTAGTCAATACAACAGCAATTGTAAGAATGTTTAATTTAACAGAAAGACGAGTTCGCCAATTAGTTGAAGAAGGCGTCATCCCACGAGTGGGGCATGGTCGATTTAATCTTATCGACACTGTCAGCAAGTACATTACGTTTTTGAAACTATCCAGTGAAGCATTAGATTCAAACGATGTGGCAGAGTCCTATGAATATGAGAAATGGCTACACGAAAAAGCGAAACGCGAGAAAGCCGAAATTGATCTAGCGCATCTAAGACATGAAATGCATCGTTCTGAAGATGTTGAAAAAGTACTAAATCATATGGTCATGGCGTTTAGATCTAAGATTCTTTCTTTATCAACAAAAGCAGCATCTATTTTAATTAATAAAAGTGACCCGAAACTAATTGAGGCCCTTTTAGAAGGAGATGTGCATGAGGCTCTTAAAGAATTAGCTGAATATGATCCTGGCATGTTTGTCGAATTAGGTGAAGAGGACGTTATTGAAATTGAAGGAGAGGAGGTAGAAGGGGATGGCAAAAAAACATACATTAAAGATGTTTAAAAAGTTAGCTAGTATGATAGCTCCACCACCAAAGTTAACTGTTTCGCAATGGGCAGATGAAAATAGGGTACTATCAAAAGAATCGTCAGCGGAACATGGTAAGTGGAACACAGACCGTGCGCCATATCAACGCGAGATTATGGACAGTATTAATGATCCAAATTATGAAGAAATCGTTGTGATGTCATCAGCACAAGTAGGTAAATCCGAAATTATAAACAACATCATTGGCTATCATATTGATTATGATCCTGCACCGATGTTATTAATGCAGCCTACTTTAGAAATGGCGGAGGCGTATTCGAAAGACCGAATTGCTGCTATGATTCGCGATACCCCTTCTTTATCTAAAAAAGTAAATAGTCCAAAAGCAAAGGACGGAAATAATACATTATTACAAAAGAAGTTTGCAGGCGGTCATTTAACGCTTGTAGGTGCCAATTCACCAGCTAGTTTAGCGTCACGACCTGTGCGGATTGTACTTGCTGACGAAGTAGACCGATTCCCATCTTCTGCTGGAACAGAGGGGGATCCTCTTTCTTTAGCACATAAGCGTACTAAGACATTTTGGAATCGAAAGAAGATATCAGTTTCAACGCCAACGATTAAAGGGGCGTCGCGTATTGAGGCTGAGTATGAAGAAAGCACGAAAGAGCAGTGGAGTGTTTCATGTCCGAGCTGTGGTATGTTTCAACCATTTATTTTTGTGTTGATAGGTAAACTTACAAAAAACACAGCATACATTTTTTAGCCGTTTCTGCAGTGTGGCCATTTTAAAAAGGTAACAAAAAGGTCACAAAAAATCTGAAACTATCCGAATAAATATGAGAATCCAATCTTTGTACAAGTAGGAAAAAGCCTGTTATAATAGCATTTGCGAATAAATATGAAAGAAGGCGAAAGTATGAACGCTTATGAAGAATACATGCGTCAAGTAACACAACCGATGCGCCGCGAATTAACGGATGCCGGTTTTACAGAACTAACAACACCAGATGAAGTCAATGAATTTATGGCAACGGCTAAAGGGGTATCATTAGTAGTTATTAACTCTGTATGTGGGTGTGCAGCCGGTTTAGCACGTCCAGCAGCACGTGAAGCAGTAGAAATGGTGAAGCCAGATAACTTAGTGACGGTATTTGCAGGGCAAGATCCAGAGGCAACTGCTACTATGCGCGCATTTTTTGAGGAAGTACCACCAAGCTCACCATCTATGGCGATTTTAAAAGGTGGGGAGCTCGCTTATTTTATCCCACGTGAAAATATCGAAGGTTTCCCAATGGAGCAAATTCGCGACCATATTGCTGATGTATTAAAGCAAGTATGCGCGGAATAACCATTGTTACAACTGCCGGACGACCGGATGAGCTGTCACAGCAACTTGCATATGTTGCTTGTGAAGAGCTTGGTGTGCATTTTGAACCTCGAAAAAAACGCTCCGTAGCGAAAATGAGTAAAGATTATGGTGCACATGTGATCGTGGCAGGTAAAAATCGATATGAATATTATCCGAAAGGTGCAGCCGCGCCTTTCTTTTTTCATCCGAACTCCGCAGCGTTTCGTTTAAAGCGATTAGCGCGAGGGGAAGAGGATCCAATGATTGAAGCATGTCACTTGCAAGCAGGCGATTCTTTTTTAGATTGTACATTAGGCATTGGAGCGGATAGCTTGGTCGCGGCTTTCGTCGTTGGAAAAGCAGGGCGAATTGTAGGACTTGAGGCAAACCCGAATGTCGCTTTTATTGTGAAAAAGGGGATGCAGTCATATGATACAACGGAACTGCCGTTAACTACGTGTATGCGAAATATTGAGGTCGTGTGCGGTGAAGCAGTCGCTTATTTAAAATCACTGGCGGACAATACATTTGATGTGGTCTATATGGACCCAATGTTTGAAGAAGTGATTGAGGAGTCAAATAATTTTGAGGCACTTCGTGGTGCAGGAGAGCACCTTTCACTCTCAAAAGAATGGGTGAAGGAAGCCATTCGTGTGGCGAAAAAGCGTGTTGTCCTAAAGGCGCATTATAAATCGCAATGGTTTGATGAATTTGGCTTTCGTCGTGATATTCGATTAACCTCGAAGTTTCACTATGGATTTATTGAAATCACATCATAAACAATAACGTATTAAAATTCTTTAGGATGCATCCATTTTTGAGTGAAATTTGAAAATGATAGAACATGTTTCGAAAGACACGTCTCCATTAAATGATGTAGAGATGTGTCTTTCTTACATGGGTTAGCCATAAAAATATTGATCGATAATAAAAAATCAGCGTCTCTTTATTGGGAGTTCCGGAACAGTCACTGCACGCTATATATGTTCATTTTTCGCTGCCTTGGGTGAACGAAATAACTGAAATAATTGTTGTGTAAAGGCTATAATAGCGAGACAGCGAATGAAAAAGTGGAGTAGGGATAAGCCTGAAAGCGCATGTAAATTGCTGATACTTTGGCTAATTGAATAGCTTAAAAATAATATAGCTGCTATATAAAGAGTGGCTCTTACTAGCTTCATACAAATTCCTCCTGACTCACCAGCGTTTTTTTCTTCTTCACTTTTCCGTTCCAAGAGAAGTTTGTCCAAATGCGAAGAAGTACCTCTGCTGGACCGCGATGAAATCTTTTTAAATATACTGTGCTCACATAACATTGTAGGATGTAAACTACTAATCCAAATGCGATACCAAGCGTGACACCCATTTTGCCGTACAAACCTAAACCATAGCCGTAAAATACAAATGTACAAATAACAGATTGCATTAAATAGTTTGTTAGTGATAATTTCCCGACGCTCTCAAAAGCAAGCATGACTTTTGAAGTGGGCTTTATAGTAAAAATCCACATAAATAAAAATACATAACCAAGTGCTAAAATTTGCTGCCCAGCTATCAGGGCCATATCTTTCAAAACATGATCAAATTGTCCGATGACTTTCAATGCTAGTGCTAGGGGAACAAGGACTAATGCCAATCGGTAAACTTTCAATTCTGCCTGTAAGTTTTCGAATAACTGCCATTTTGCAAATGCCATCCCTGTTAAGAAAAGAGCGGCATATAATAATGGGGAAATGAAGAGCATGATTAACATAGATAAATCATCTTGCATGCCAGGGATTTCTGCATTTAAGCGAAAGTCGATAATTTCTCCATAGCTTCCGTCACTATAGACCTTTGTTTGCTCTACGTTATATGCTTCGATTTCAGCTTTCTCTGCAGGTGTTAACATAGCATCTCCGTACATCATTGCACTCGTAGTGACAAAAAAGATACTGGCCCAAATGATCAGCGTCTTCGGTTTTCGATTAATAAAAATGAGTAAACAGAAAATTACCATCCCATAAAACATTAAAATATCGCCTTCCCAAATGAAGGAATGGATAAAGCCGAGTGTAAGTAAGCCAATGCCTCTTCTAATAATCGCCCATCGACTTTTTTTCCCTTTAGCACGAATCGATTCAATCATCTTAATCAGAGAAAAGCCAAACAATATTGTAAAGATTGGCATAAAAGATCCTTCAATGACCACTTTCAGACTGTAATATGAAACATTATCAAGTAAGGATAAATTTTTTAGCATGTCTTTGCCATACATCCCATATTGAAAAATTAGTAGATTGGCCATCAAAATGCCAAATAAGCTAAATCCTCTTAATGCATCAATGGCCTTGACGCGTGTAACTACCATTGCATAACCACTTCCTTATCGTTATTCTAATATTAGAATAAATGGAAATTCTTACGAAAACTTAATGTGTACCTTAAAGTAATCTTAAAAGTAGGTGAGCGTATATGGATGCAGTAAATATTGCAGTACTAGAAGACGAAGTGGCAATTGCCCAAATGATTGAAATTATATTGAAAAAAGAAGGTTTTGCGAACATTGACATATTTCATACTTGTGAGGAGATGAAACAAAAACTGAATCGGTCCTATGATTTCTTTTTGTTAGATATTATGCTGCCAGACGGTAGTGGACTTGAAGTGGCACAGCAAATTAGGGAGAAAAGTGATGCACCGATTTTCTTTTTAACAGCTAAAGCGACGGATGCCGATAAACTGATTGGTTTTATGAATGGTGCGGATGATTATATTACAAAGCCATTTAATCCGTTGGAGCTCGTAGCGCGGTTAAAAGTTCAGCTAACACGTTATTTAAAGCAGCATCGCACGAAAGATAGGAACGATATTTATAAAAGCCCGTTCTTTACGTTTAACTATGCAGCAGCGGAGTTAACGGTAGGGGATATAACAGAGCTAATGACGGGGCGTCTCTATCATTTACTTAAATATTTATGTAAAAACGAAGGACAAGTGCTTTCGAAAGAACAGATTTACGAGCGCGTATGGGGCGATACGTACTTTGATGATAATACGGTTATGGTTCATATCCGAAAGCTCCGCGAAAAAATTGAAAAAAATCCAGGCAAGCCTAAATGTTTAGTGACCGTTCGAGGCATTGGTTATAAGCTAGTCGGTGAGGACAATATATGAAGCTCACTTCATCACGTAGATTAACGTTCCAATTTATTGCGCATTTCATTGTGTTTTATTTAATTTTAGTAGCAAGTATTGTGTATAGTATTGTTATTTTTTTATTGATTATTAATAAGGAAATTGGGCTCAATGTCCATTCAAAAGTAGCATTTGAGTTTGAAGGAAGTGTGGATAACGGCAAGCTACCAAAAGAATTACATCATTTGGCTGAAGAAAACTTAGGGCAGTTTTATTTATTAAATGATCATTTGGATGTGCTCGATTATACAGGGGCATCGTGTGAAATTTGTGCTTATAGTGATGAAGAATTACTAGATTTAGAAGTACAAGGGATGCAAAGATGGCAGGCAGACGGCTATACTTTTTTATTTCTTTATAAGTCCTTACCGCATGAGATTTTAGAAACGGTATTAACGATGTGGCATCCGTCAGTACCGTTAACGGATGAGGCGAAGGCATACTTGAAAACACACCAAGCAGCAGTCGATATATATGATAAACAATGGGATAGAATTTTGACATGGGGGGCTTCAAAGAAGTCGCTTAGTAAGGCGGATTTACTGGACGAAAATTATGATATTTTTGAAATGAAAGAGCTAACGCAAAGTAAAAAGGTTGACGACGTCACCGTTGTAATTCGAATGGATAACCCACAGTACCAACCATTCGATAAACCATTTACAAAGGCTTTACTTATTTTAATCGTATCATTTGTCATCACACATGTATTGTTAATTGTTGGAGTCGTGTTGTTTTCGTTAAGTATTTCTAGAAAATTTGTGCATCCAATTATCTATGTAATTGAGCGTATCCAAAGACTTGCAAGTTTCAATTATGACAAGCCGAAAAATGCAAAGCTGTACGACCAATCAACCGGAAAGCTAAAAAGAAAATACCGGTTATATGAACCTGTCGATGCTTCATTAGATCATTTATCGCAACGACTTGTGTCAAATGAACGGCAAATTCAACATGTGCAACAATTGCGAGATGAATGGATAACAGGATTATCGCATGATTTAAAAACCCCTTTAAGCTCCATTCTTGGCTATTCGGCGATGCTTGCTTCGAAAGATTATGAATGGTCGAAAGAAGAAGTTCAAGCTTTTGCGGAGACGATGGAAGAGAAAGCAAACTATATGGATGCTTTAATTCAAGATTTAACATATACGTATCAGCTAAAAAATAGAGCGATTACCCTAGCGAAGGAAACGTTTGATGTGAGGGATTTATTATCAGTGCAGCAATCGCCACGTGTACAAGTAGATATAGGAGAAGATATGACGGTCTATGCTGATCCGCTTGCATCGAAGCGAATTTTAGATAATTTACTATGCAATGCATTACAGTATACACCTGAAGAAAAGGACGTCAAACTGCATGTGATAGAGACAAAGACACATACAATTTTCACAATTACAGATCAGGGGGATGGCATTCCACAAGAGAAGCTTGATAATTTATTTGAACGTTATTACCGAGGGACAAATACGACAACAAATACAGCAGGGACGGGGCTAGGTCTAGCGATTACAAAGCAATTAATTGACCTCCATCATGGAGAAATCTCCGTGAAATCGAGTAGAAAAGGAACGAGTTTTACGATACAACTACCGAAAAATATATCGGGCTAAGTGTAAATACAAGCAATTATATGATAACTATGTTATAATGATTTTATGCTATTATAGGTGGCAAAGTTTATAAATTGGCATTCTAACTAGTTGTTTTTGTTGAAGCTTATTCACACTGGCGCTAGCTTGAGAGCTGCAAGGACGTAGTAGAGGTAGGGACTACGTTGCTTAAGTTGTAGAAAGTAATAGTGGAATTTTACCGCGGTTAAATACAGAAAGACGTGTCTTTCTAAATAATAAAATTCCCCGGATGATCGGGTTGAGACATGACATTTATGAAACTAAGCTATCTATTAAATACTAGAGGGGTACCTTTTAAAAGAGGGTGCCCCTTGTCTAATTTTGATATAAAAAATTAGTAAAAGGTAACAGGTGAAAAGACCTGATTTCACATTAAGTTATACTAGCAATTTAAGAAAGTATTTAAAACTGTATTAGTAACATCATATTTTTTGTTATGCCGTTCACCAAAGTTTTCTATAATAAAAAAATAGAAAAATTTGTTGGTTAATTAAAGCCCTCTCTAGTGAGAAGGCTTGAGTTTACTATAAAGTATCTTCTATTAAACTTTAGAATAGCCTTTATAATTAAAGTTGCTCTTCCCATAACCAAATTGGCTGCTGAAGAACGATGGATGTAAGATTACGGTTGATTCTTTTTGAATTCACCGTCATCTCGTTGCTAAGAACGATCACTGTTAATTCCCCGTCATTTAGCCGTGTAATATAATGACGGAAACCACTTGGATATCCTCCTGAATGCCCAACTGCTTTTTTCCCCATGACATCTTGAGTAAACCATCCATATCCATATTGAGACGGAAATTTTTTAGCATGGGTCATACTCATCAGTTCTGATGTTTCTTTGCTTATCAATACATGATTACGCAAGGCTCTGTCAAACAGTGCTAAATCTTCAGCTGTAGAAATGATATCCCCAGCTGCATACGCTGCAGAATTATGTATTAAAGGTCCGATTTTCCCCTCTATATGTCCTGCTGCTTTCGGTATACCAGCTGGAACCGTAAACATAGAATTAAACATGTTGCACGGTTCAAAAATATGTTCTTCTATATAATTTGCATATGACTGGCCGCTAACTTCTTCAATTATAAGTCCTAACATCACATAACCAGTATTACTATAACTAAAGCTTTTCCCTGGGGTAAACTCTAATTCAGAATTGCTAACGGTATTTACAATATCATTTGGATCCCATTCTTTGCTGTAGTCAAATTCGAAATTCTTCTTTAGATAATCCGAAATTCCCGAGCTATGGCTTAGTAGATGACTTATTGTAATAGTCTCTCCATTCGGAAAGTCTGGAAAGTATTGCGAAATGGGACTATCTAAGCTTAGAAGTTCCTTTTCTACTAGCTGCATGACTGCTACTGCAGTGAATGGTTTAGATAATGAAGCAATCTGATAGAGCGTGCTTGGGGTATTAGGTAAATCAGTGGCTGCCAACCCGTAACCTTTTGTAAATAAAACTTCACCTTCCTTTGCAATTAGGACGGTTCCTTGAAATTTTTCATTTGTTAAATATTGATCAATCTTTTCAGAAATGTTTCCAGATAAATTACTATGGTTGTTACGTCCAAATAATAATAAAGCCACTATAGACGTGAGTACAATAACAAGAATAGTAATAGAGAAAATTTTTAAGAATCTTTTCATATCTATACCTCTCAATCTATTTATTTCCATTTTATTGAACACTCCCTATTATAAGTCGTAATTATACACAAAACATTAAAAATGAAAAAATACCAATTTGTTTATTGTCTTTAAATTAGTAACATTATTTTTATTCCATATCAGAGGTGTTCATTATATAAATACTAGGAGATAATAAGCGTGCTATTTTAGTCGAATGGTTAATAAAAGGGATTTTTGATTCCATGTGAATTTTGGGTATTAGTTAGAAAATTTAACTTCTTTCAAAAATCAAATTATAGCTGTGATTTACATCGATTTTTCGGACAGTCCACTCAGAGATGGCGGTCTTAATAGTTATTCTGCAATTTAAAAAATCTTTACCTATCTCTTTTTAATTAGAACATGTCCCACCGTAATGTCCTAGAGTCAGCATGCTGAAAACCTTTGTGAGAGTAAGCGTAGAGCAATGAAAAATGAACCTTAATCATTTATTCTTTTAATCTTTAAAACATGCTCTTAATAATTAATATAGAAGCAGCTGCATAATGAGCCGAGGTGTTTTTTACGTTTATTTCTTAATTAGTTCTAATAAATCACTTATATTGCATTGTAGTGTCATTATACATGTGTCGAACAGTTTCTACTTTCAAGCCTGCTAGTTCCGCACACTTGCTGATAGATACGCTTCTTTCCTCTAATCGAGACTTAGCACGTGTAACCATTCTCCTAACTCCTTTCATATTCCGAAATCACAAAGTTACAAAATCACTTTATTACATTATATAAAATGACAATGGAATGTAGACGTCTTTATGTTTTTGTCAATGAAATGTAGTCAAAAGCTAATCAAATGGCAGTGATGAATGAACGTTTAACACCTTCATATTTAGATTGGCAACTGCGTAAAGTGAGGAGAGATACTGAACAATGAAAAATCGTACACATGAGCAAGGCGTATGTTGGCCTATACATCTTTAATTACTAAAGCTATTGCTAAATCGGGGGTGAAATAATGCTAGTAAAAGTTAGTGAGTGGCGTGCTTTATCTACACGTAATAAGTTGTTGCTACTCAGAGCAGTAGCGAACAAATAATTGAAATCAGGGAGAAATATATGCAGCAATTAACAGAGCAATTGAAATCATTAGTAAACACATGTGAAGGTGAGACACTTAACTTAAAAACTCACATGGTTAAATTAGAAGCAGTACAAACAACGGTAGCACAGTTAATGGAACGCATTGATGAGATTCAGCATTTTATCTATTGTCTGAGAAAATGGATAGTACAGTAGACAATTTTGAGCTCATCAAAATCTGATTACTGAAAATGCGGGAGTAAACAGTTATAAAATGAATAGGGGGTAGTAGGCATCCACAATTATGTGGGTGCTTTAATTTATTTGCTCAAATTAAGTCATGAAGGTTTTTGGGTTTTTATGGTAATATAATTAAGTATATATAAAGGAGGTATTCTATTGTTTAAACATGTTTCAAAATTTCAAATGGTATCATCTTTTATTATGGCTCTTCTAGGCCTTTCACAAGCATTTAATCACTGGGGAGAAAGGACATTTTTATCTTTATTCTTTTTTGGTGGTAGTATTTTACTTTTAATTCTTACGATTATGGCTCTGATTGTTTATAGGAAACGACAAATGTCTAACGACTGAAGGATGTTAAAAGCTTTCTTTATAATGTGCGGGTAATAATGAAAAAAGATTGAAGCAATAAGCCCCAATCTTATATTTATAAACTTGCCTTCAACAACTTTATTTTATCATCCGTATACACATACCGACCAAAGCGTTATTTTTAGCCCCGAAACCATGCATTTATATGCCTTATTATTCACATTTTCTGAAAATAAAAAACCCTAAAAACATTGTTAAATCAACGTTCTAAGGGCTTTTAGTGGTGTTTTATGCAAAGCGAAAGTATTAGTCAGTGAAACATAATGAAGTTAAGTAACCTAACATTAAAAATAAACCTAAACCGATAACAACTGTTGCACTCATTTTAAAACCTCCTTTAAGTAAAAAAAAACATATAAGTCCATAGACATTGTACAATGAATACGAAAAAGATGAAACCTTTTCAATTATCATTCGTATAAATAAGTATAGAATGAATATGGAAATATGTACATAAACGGACGGTGAAAATTATGAAAAAATGGTTACAAAAAGGACTCATGATTTCCGTGGCGCTCCTTACATTTGGGATTATTGCGCCGAACCATGCAATATGGAATCAATCAGATCAAGATAATGGCAAAGTTCGCTCACACGAACCGAGTGCCAATGATCTTGCGGCAACTATTCAACTAGATCAAATTTATATTGAAGAAGAAACAGATGTTTTAGACCTGGAAACGGTTGGACAAACATTCAAATCTGCTGCAAAAGAACAGGCATACATAAAATTTGGCACGCGTATTGCCCCAGTAATCGGTGATGATTTTGAAACGCGCATCTTCCCAAAAATGGAGGAAGCGATTGATTTTACATTGGCACGTCTAGATGACGATACAATGCGCACGCTTACTATTACAGAAAAACCGAGTGGGAATTACTCAGAGAAAATCTTTCACATTAAAAACACAGCTAACAAGAAAGATGTTATTCGCTTCCATGTGCGGACGGAAAACAGACTGGATGCAGGCTACTACTATAATTTCCACTACCACACATTTGAAGATGATTTCGTCACACACTACGATTTAGGAGAAATATACTGGAGCAAAAATACACCGCCGAAGTGGTTGTCTTAATATATTATGTTTTAGGGGCTATCTGTTAAAGATTAGCCCCATTTTCAATAGGGTGATCAAAAGTGTCGATAATTTTTATTTTCCCTTTTCCTCAGCACCTTTTCGTATGTTGTTTGAATCATTTCTGGTGTATTTCCTAATTATGCGGCAATCGCTTTAACGGGCACGTTGAGTAATTCTTTTAATATAGAAGGGATAATGCATAAGGAAGGTTGTAAAACGCGTAATCAAAAAAAGGTGGAAATTTGTTATGAAATCTAGTGGAAAATACCTCTTTTTATGTAGATTGTGTGAAATACATAAAGTTACACGGAATGTGAACGATATACTTTTATAGATGGACAGAGGAGGACGAAACAACATTGAATAAAAAATTACTTTTCACAGTCGCAGCGATCCCAACAGCATTTATTGTACCAGCAGTGGCGGGGGCAGAACAATTAGCAACGATTTCGATTACAGGAGATGCCGTTGTAAATAAAACACTTACAGCATCCATTACGGGATTACCTGCAGGTACGATCATAAATGGTTATCAATGGTATTATGTTGAAACATCAGAAGCTGATGGTACAACAACGAAAAAACCAATTTCCGGTGCTACACAAGCTACATTTAAAGTGCCAGTCGAAGCGGCGGGGAAAACAATTACAGTTGAAGCTACATCAACATCAGGAACTGTTTATAAAGGGGATTCACGTGTAGTTAGTTCATTATCACTTGCTATTGCGACACCAACTTTTGCAGGGTATTCAGCTTCCACATTTGTAGCGCCAGGAGAAACAGTAAAAGTATCAGGAGCGAAAGTCACTGATCATGCCGGTGCTGATTTACAAAGTAGTCAAATTACATATAGCTATGAGTGGTTTTATAAAGTAGGAGAGGTATTCACAATTATCGGTGGTGCGTCAGGTGATACGTATACAATTCCTAAAGATGCAATCGAAAAAGGCATGATCCATATTGCTGTCAAAGTAACAGCTAAGGCAGGGGCATCCGTTGTGGTGTCAGATCTTTCAGAGGTGTTAACCGTATCTAATGAACCGTCCAGTACATTGATTGAGTCTATCAAAACTTTACGTGTAAGTGACATTAAATATAATGTGACAGATTTTGAAGCATTTAAAGCGGAAGTAAAGGCATTAGATAGTCAATATCAAGCTTTATCGGCCACTGCTAAGGCGAATGTCACAAATTATGATGTACTTAAGCGAGCACTTGCTGATGTAGAAGCAATAAGTAAGTTAAATGACAAAGTGAATAAAGCGGGCGAAGTTGTTGAGAAAGATAAAGCAAAATATTTAAAGGACATTGAAGAGGCATATGATAAGCTTGATTTATTACAACGTAGCTTAGATGTAGGAGATACGTTATTTAATAGTATTAAGGCTATCTTGCAAGCACCTACTGATATTGCTGATATTGCAGAGGTTAGAAAAATCAATCAAGCAATTACAGCATTATTAAAATATGATAATTTCTTAATTAAGTACGAAGCGGATAGCATTGAGTCATTAAAAGCGCAAATTGAAGTTATTGAGGCGGATATTGAAAAGGTATCTAAAAATTATCAATCTACTGTACAAGATCAAACGTTAAAAGATGCAATGCAAGATATTAAAAAAATTGAACAATTTATCAAAAGCTTAGATAAATTATCAACAGATAATACACCAAACAAGCAAGTAACAGCTGCAAAATCAATACGAACTGCATATGAAAAGCTAACATACAAGCAACAACAGCTAGTACCAGCACAATATATTACTAAATTGCTCGATGCAGAAAATGCGGAAGAAAATCAAATTAATCGTTTAAATAGTGAAATTGCGAGCTATCTTGATGACGATACATACCCGATAAATCCGACAGCACAAACATGGCAAATGCATGTGGCGAATGTGAACCGTATGATTTCGGAGTATAAAGCTTTAACGAAAACGTCGGCTGCTAAAATTATTGGCTATGAAGGCATGACTCAGTTACAAAAAGATTTAAAGACAGCTGAGAAGGTCATTAAACAAATTGAAACGTATATGTCACTTTCAACTATGAATGATGTGAAAGAAAGTAAACTAAATTCGAGCTATAGCAGTGCGTTAAATGCTTATAATAAACTAACAAGTTTGCAGCAATCTCTTGTTTATAATGAAGATCAGTTATTAAATAATCCGCCGAATATGAAGGTCGATAATAATGGGAAAGAGCCAACTGATAAAGCGGCAGCAGAAGTGCTAAAAGCGGATATCGCAAAGTTTGCTGACATAACAAAATATTCATTCACAGAATTAGAAACAGCAGTAAATGCAGCAACAACAGCTTATAAAAACCTTTCATCTGCTGCACGAAAATATGTAACGAACTATCCTTTGTTAACGGCTGCTAGTAAAGATGTGAAAGGTGTCGTATCTTTCCATAAGAAAATACAGGCTGCTCGTGAAGAAAAGAACGTTGAGAAGCAAGCGAAAAAAATTGAATCTGTAGAAAAGGCGTATGCCAAATTGCCTGCCAATCAGCAGCATTTAGCGAAACCACAATTTGAAGCACTGTTAGATAATCGTCTTGTAGATGAAAATGCACCCGACCTTTCAACGTTAATCAATAAAATCGATGGACTTGTCGTAAATGGTTTATACACAGCTACAGTAGCAGACATTAAGCAACTTTCTGAACAATATAGTCGCCTTAGCTCCAGCGATAAAAAGCTTATCAAGAATGCTACTATTTTAAAAACAGCAGAAGCAGATGTGAAAAAAGTAGAGTCATTTATGAAGCAGTATGATAAATCGTTTGCTAGTAATCCAACAACAGTCATTCAGGCATTTGCTAAGTTAACTGCCAAGCAAATGAGTTTAGTAAGTGAAGCTGTTCGTGAAAAGATTATTGTTGCAGAAAAAGGGCAACAAGGGTCTAGTGAAGCGGCATTTAGTATTGTGGAATCTATCAATGCACTTCTTCAAGGTGGTGTATACAAAGCCGACTTGCAAGCTGATGTATCGAATATTCGAGCAGCCTATGACAAGCTCAGTACTTCTGAAAAGAGCATCGTGAAAAACTACTCGAAGCTAACACAGGCTGAGGCAGATTTAAAAAAGGTAGCAGAGGTACATGCCTTATATGAAGCTATTCCGGCAGAAAATGGTGATACAGCCCGCAAAGCGTGGCAAACAGCTTTTGCGAAACTGTCGAAAAAATTAGAGCTACTTTATACGGATATGTATAAAGCTGATCTATAAAGGTATAACCAAAAAAACTAATATCCAGTAAAGATGCTAGCCATGGACTGTAGATAAACTCATTAAAGATGAGAGTATCTACAGTTTTTTTTAATGGTCTAAAAAGTGGAGATCGTGCAGAGTGTTTTACTTTGGTTTTCCGGTACTTGCGATTAAAATCAAAAAGTGATTGAAGTTGACGATGATACTGTGAATTTCAGTAAAGTACAAAAATATTATGAGAAACCTATATAAATCATCTTAAAACTGTCAAGATCGAACGGTCAAAAAGGCGCGGTATTTGGTGAAAAAGCCTAGTGCGAGCAAAACTTTACCGTATCCGAGCAAAAGCCCGAGGTAAACGGTCAAAAAGCTAAGGTATCTGAGCAAAAAGGTACTGTATCCGGTCAAAATACCCTAGTGCGAGCAAAACTTTACCGTATCCGAGCAAAAGCCCGAGGTAAACGGTCAAAAAGCTAAGGTATGCGAGCAAAAAGGCACTGTATCCGGTCAAAACACTCCCGTACAAGCAAAAGTCTACAGTGGTATGCGGACTTTTTTGTTTATAGTCTGTTATCACCGACAATAATTATGACGGACACCGACAGAAAAAGTAGTAATAGGGGAAGGGGATTTTCGGAAAACCACCTTTGTCATTTCGGTGCTAATGTTGGTATGATAAAAGTACCATCAATATAAGTTAATATTACTGAAAAATTAAACAAACTAGTAGGGAGAAAAGAATGCATCATAAATGTATTTCCAGTTGGATGTTTATCCTTACTTCGCTTAACAGCTTCTATATCAGAATCTGGTGTATCACAAGAGTAAAAAGAGAAGTACTATCACAATGATTTAAAAGACTTACATTGTTGTATCAAATAATTCTTTTCCTGTACGAAGTATTGTAACAAGCATTACAAAATCATTTTATGTTACAAATACAACAGGCAATACGTGTTTCTGCTAATTTCACAGTAAGTATTGCTAAGAACGGTGCACTATAGTAATTACAAGCGTTTGAAAAGACGATGTTACGCAGTCCTTTTGTCTAAATAAAATCTCTCCATAAAGTCCTTTATATACCAATCGAAAAATTTGGGTATTTAGAAGGAATCGGAGTAACTATATAGAACTATTTGTATAGAAATAGAAAAGGGGTGGAAATGTGCATGACAAATGTATCGTATTAGTTGAGTTCATATTTCGCGTAGATCAGTATGAAGTTGAGGGAAATGCTGCATTATTTTTTAATAAAAATGATGTAATCCCAATGACAGATGAAGCTATTCTAAAGGAGATAAAAGCACAGTATGGTTATGATGCCATCGAGATTTTACACCGAAAGAAAGAAACAGCTTAAAAGTTAAGCCCCCACATTCATACTGTGGAGGGCTATTTTTATTTTAAAATTCCACAAATGTACCCCATTTCAATTACAAAGTACTATCATTTTGCACCAACTGATCTAACATTTTCTTTTTGGAATATAAGAAGAAACCGAATTGGATTAGGTGATATATAGTTGCAATGATTAGAAAATAGCCTAAGATTTCAGGGTTTTTAAGAACGCCGCCAACATCTCTTCCCATCGAGATCATATAAAGAAAAGCAATAATTGTTCCTACGAATGTTGGAATGAAGAATAGTGTCCTAATTTCCATTGAGATCATTCTTTTTACTTCTTTTGTCGTCATGCCAATTCGATAAAGCTTTTTGTATTTGACTTTGTCTTTTTCAATATCTGAAAAAAGATTTAAATATAATAAAATAAATGAACCTAAAAAGAAAATAATACTTAAAAATGTCGTAACAAAGAATAATATCCCGTTTTCCGTTTTATACCGTTCATAGCCCTCAATTTTTGAAGCGATTTGGAACAATGCTTCCTCCGACGTGTTTTCTATACGAATGTCTGTAAGCGGGGGAGTTTGTGCATTATATTTTTCAAATGCTCTTTCAAGCTTATATACGATATCCATTGATTTTTTCCAATCTGCTACATTAATTAAATGAATGTTCGAATGATAGCCTTCGATGTTCTTCTTTAAAGCATTCATCATTGTTTCATGAACGACAATAAAATCACCTGTATTTCCAACAGAGTTCATTCGTCTTTCGACTACCATATCTTTTTGAGTGAGGGTCGTCTCTCCGCTTTCTGTAGGTATTAAAAGCTCTTGATACGCTGTAATATCGCCTGCATATTCTTCCATTTCATTTAAAAAATAAATAAATTCATGTTCTGTCAGTGTAAATTGACGTGATGTTAATTGATTAAAACTTTCGACAGACATGAGCTTGTAAACATTACTCCAACCATCATCTTTTTTTTCATAATATTCATAGATAGGAAGAGTAAGGTGTTGTACGATTGGGTTATTTTCATCATTTAAAATGAGACGTAATTCGTTAAAAGGAAGATGATTTTTGTGATCAGTCTCCATGAATGCAATGTCAAATGGGTTCAGCTCTATTACTTGTTGCTCATTATATTTTGAAAGAAATAAAATAATGGTGCCGTATAAGATGGTTACAGTAATCATTACAGTAACAAGCGTCATAATAGCTGTTAAGCGCTGGAGCTTATATTCAATTGTCGTTAAAAGTAAAATAAAGCGATAGTAAATGGGTTCGTTCTTTTTCAATAACTCAATCAAAAAGCTTGTAAAATGAGAGATACATAAATATAAGCCAAGAAAGGTAACGAATGCCCATATGTATAAAAGATTATCATAGGATGATCTTTCACCATAAGTTGTATATAATCCAATAATGGAACCAACGACAAGAATAATGCCACTGATACCAAATAGGGGGTTTTTTGTTTTAATGCTTTCTGCGACTCGATCACTATTCAAATTTTGAAGGTTATTATCCTTGATAATGAAATAATGGGATTTTTCAACTGCAAACCAATACATAAGCAAAAAAGTGATGATAGGATAGAGAAACATTTTTAATGATAATTGGTAAGGGACTTCATTTAAGCCGATTGTATTCATGAGCAATAGGAAAAATAATCTAGAAAATACAACACCGCCTATAATGCCTGCAATGACGGAGCTAATGGAGATAATGAAGCTTTCCATGTGCAGCAACTTTCCGATGTCTCGATTTGACATGCCAATAGTCATAAATAAACCAAATTCGCTCTTTCTTCTTTTAATGAAAATGTTATGGGCATATTGAATGAAGAAAATAGTAAAAACAATCAAGGCAACTCCTGGAACAGCTAATACATATTTGAGCGATTGCAAGTCTTTCACTTGTACAACTTGTTCATTAAAATACACCGTAGAAAACATAAATAAGAACATGACAGCAAAGCTATTGCATAAGAAATATAATACATATTTTTGATAGTTGGCTTTCGCCATTTTCCAAATGATTTCTTTAAATGTCATGGGTTTTCCCTCCCACAACAGCTAAATTATCTATAATCTGATTGAAAAACTCTTTTTGAGTCCCTTTTTTCACGATGTAAGAATGAAGGAGACCATCTTTAATAAAGAGAACTTTTTGACAATAGCTTGCAGCAAATACGTCATGTGTAACGAGTAAGACGGTTGTATGTAATTCCTTCACTATTTTTTCGAAACACTCCATAATGATAGCGGATGTTTTGGAATCTAAATTTCCAGTAGGTTCATCTGCGAAAATCACACTGGGCTCATTTACTAGTGCCCTACTAACAGCGGTTCTCTGACCTTGTCCACCTGAGATGTTATATGGATATTTATTTAAAATGGAGTCGATTTCAAATAGTTTAGTTAAGCTATTCACCTTTGCTTCCATTTCTTCGCCTGACTTTTTTTCTAAAATCATTGGTAATAATATATTTTCTTTTACGGTTAAACTTTCGAGTAGGTTAAACTCTTGGAAGACAAAGCCTATTTGTTGTCTACGAAATAAAGCAAGTTCATCTCCGTTCATCGTACTTATTTCGTCTCCATTAATGCTAACTTCGCCGGAAGTAGGTGTATCGATACCACTGAGTAAATTTAAAAGTGTCGTTTTTCCACTACCAGAGGGTCCCATGATAGCTATAAACTCGCCTTTATTAACGGAAAAGCTAATACCGTTTAAAGCGATTGTGGCGTTTTCTCCATCTGAGTCTCCATATATTTTTACGATGTTTTTCACTGCTAACATATTGCTTTCTCCCTTCATTCAAGGATTTTAATGTTTAGTATAGTTTCATTTTAAATGAGAGAGAGCAAGTGAAAAATGGAAAACACTAAAAAAAGCTTACATGTTTGTAAGGTTATTAGCTATATTTCATTCGTTGCTTTCCATTGAATGGTTGCCGTTGTTCCGTTAGAAATTTTTGATTGTATCGAAATACGATGTCCAAGTCTATCTGCGATTTTCTTGCATATATACAAACCAATTCCGGATGAATTATATGTTTTTCTACCGTTTTCTCCTGTAAAAAAAGGTTGAAAAACATTGTCGATATCATAAGATGGAATCCCAATTCCCTCATCAATAATTGAAAGGCTAATATAGTTGGCAATTTGTTCGATTTTAAATATCAGCTTTTTATTGCCTTGTTTTAAACTTGAATATTTAATGGCATTGGAAATGATTTGATCTAACAAAACTTCATTCCATTTTAAATCTGTCACAATCATTGCTTTGTCTTGGTTGAATTCGATGATTGGAAAAATGGAGTGATGAATACATTCTTTTTTTCGTTCATTGATTATTTTCCGAATCGTACTTAATAAATCGATTGCTCGAATTTCTAAATCGTTTTCAAAACTTTCCATTCTCACCATCGTTAAAGCTTGGTCAATGGACATATGAATTCTTTTATTTTCATATTCAATCTTTTCTAGGGTACTAGAAGACAGTTCCATGTTTTGCTCTTTACTAATAAGTAGTTCAATTACAGCAACGGGTGTTTTTAAATAGTGCATAAAGTGTGATAAAAAATAAAGATTTTCATTATTTCGTTCCTTCAATTGGTGATATTGTTTAGATGACGCAGCTTTATTTTTATTTAATAGATTGTAGATTAATTTTTGTTCAGTACTTTGAGGCTTCAATTCTGATAGCTCGTTATTTAATTGATTTTTTATTGCTTTATTGAATGGATAATAGTTCGACCAATCAATCATCAAATAAATGATTAATAAAAATAAACTGAGTGCAATCGGATAAGTAATTTCTGTATTTGTACGTTCAGATAAATGAAAAAAAGTAATAATGCAGCTCATATTGAAAATGTAAAATATAATGAGGAGCTTACGATCTTGAATAAAATTTATGAATATATCTTTCTTCATGTATGTGTCCTCGCTGTATAAGGAGACTCCAGCATATAACCGATACCTCTTTTATTTTTAATCGTATTTTTGGACTCTAAATCTTCTAGCACTCTCCTTATTTTTGCGATGTTTACCGTTAATGTATTATCTTCAATGAATGTCATATCATCCCAAACTTCTTCAATAAGAGCTTCTCTTGAGACGAACGAATTGGAATGGAGCATTAATTTTTTCAATAATTTAAATTCATTTTTGCTGAGACTTACTTGTTTATCTCGATAGGATATTTCCATTGTGTCAACATGAAGGCAGAGCTCATCAACGGAGATGATACTTTGTTCTTTTGTGGCGTATTCACCGTAAACTCTTCGAATCGTTGCCTTTACTTTAGTTAATAACATATGTACTGTAAATGGCTTTGTTAAATAATCGTCTGCTCCAAGTTCAATGGCTCTAATCTGTTCAATCTCTTCTTTACGTGCAGAAATCATCAGTATAGGGATGTTTGATTTTTGTCGTATATTTCTACATAAATAATAACCATCAAAATAGGGAAGGTTAATATCTAGTAACACTAAGTCTGGTTTGATACGTAAAAATTCATCTTCAATATTTAAAAAGTTTTGAGGTAGCACGACCTTGTAACCGTAGCGTTCTAAACTTTCTTTAATAGTCGAGCTTAATTGGAAATCATCTTCAATAAGCATCAGTTTGTACATAATGACATCTCCTTGCTTGGCTAATTTACAATTATTTTTCATTTACACAATGGCTCTTTTAGATTTAATAAAGATGGATAGTTTAATTATAATGAAGAAATACAACGGTATGGAATGAAAATTCATTTTTTGACTTATCTTGTTGGACTTTTAACCTTGGTGCTTACCCCCTCGTAATGCAAGTCAACAGTATACTAAAAAAACCCATTTATTAATACAATGAAAAAGGTGAATTGGCCACATGACCAATTCACCTTTTCTATTAATCTATATATTTCCCGACAAAGCGCCAAACCGTTTCCCAATACGTATCGGGGTCTACTTTTACAGCATCACCATGGGCAGCGTTTGGAATAATGAGCTTTTCTTTTTCTACTTGTGCGGCATTGTAGACGTCATCTAACATTTTATATGGTACAAATGTGTCGCCGTCACCGTGGATAAAGAGCATCGGTGTTTTGCTTTTGGCCACTTGTTTGACGGCGGATGCTTCGTAAATATCATAGCCAGCGCGGATATTCGCCACGGTATTTGCTGCATGCATGACCGGAAATTCGGGTAGACCAAATAAGTCATCGAGTTGATAAATAAACACATCGCTCACGGAACTATAACCGCAATCCTCCACGATGACTTTCACATTTGAAGGGAGGTCTTCACCCGAGGCCATCATGACTGTTGCAGCCCCCATGGAAACACCGAATAATACAATTTCAGCATCTGGATTGATGTTACGTATTTCATCAATCCATTGCAGAAGATCTAAACGATCATGCCAGCCCATGCCGATATATTCACCTTCACTATCACCGTGTCCACGCAAATCTGGGGCTAATACATGATAGCCGTTTTCGTAAAATGAGCGAATCCAGCGTGTCATATTATCCGCTCGACTCGTATAACCATGTGCAATCAGGACCCATTTGTCACTTTGGTCCCCGTTTTCATACAGATCCGCATGTAATTTCAACTGCCATTCATCGTTTGATTCAATCCATAAAGAGGACGGCGGATACTCTACCTCGAATTGATCGTCTAAATCAGATGCTTGTTGTTCAAGGATCGGATCAATGGCGGTGCTATCCGCTAAATGTGGATTGTCTTCCATAAACTCTTTTTCATCCGTTGCGCTTAATGCATAATTATAAAAATAATTACCAACAGCAAAATATGCAACACCAATTAAGATGACAAAAATGGTTAAAAAGGTAAGTAATTTCTTTTTCATATATACACCCCTGATAGATTAATATAAAGCAATATTGATAGTGTACCAAATACATCAAAAACCGTCTGTCTTTGTTTTGTATCGTTTGTGGTAAGTAGGATCAGATGTAAAATACTGGTTGCGTTAATGAATTTTGGATATCCCTTTATTTGGATAAAAAATAAAAATGCAACTTTTATTCGTAATTTTCGTTTAAATAAGAAAGTATGTATATTTGGGGAGGAGTTAAGCGTGGAAGAAAAGCAAGATAATTGGCTGGATTGGGTCAAAACAATTGGCATCGCATTTGTATTAGCTGTAGGGGTACGGTATTTTATTTTTACACCGATTGTTGTACAAGGTGCGTCAATGATGCCAACGTTGGAAGATGGAGAAATGTTGGCGGTTGATAAAATCACGCCTAAACTAACACATTTCGAGCGCTTTGATGTCATTGTATTTAAAGCAACAGAAGAGGAAAACTATGTGAAGCGAGTAATCGGTTTACCTGGCGATCACATTCAGTACATAGACGATGTGCTATATGTGAATAGTAAAAAATACGATGAACCGTATTTAGATAAATATAAAGCGGAATTAAAGGATCCTGGTACATTGACGGAAGATTTTATGTTAGAGGACTATTTACAAGAGACGACTGTACCAGAAGGGCATTTGTTTGTATTAGGCGATAATCGTCGTGTAAGTGTAGATAGTCGAGTACCAGCTGTGGGATTTGTTCCGATGGATACAGTCATTGGGGAAGTAAGATTCGTATATTGGCCGCTTTCCAATGCGGAATTAATAAGCAATTAATAGATTAAACGAGACGACACTAAAAATAGTAGTGTCGTTTTTTGTTATTTCATGTAAAATATAGTGCGTAAGGTTTATAACTTATAAACAGTAGATAGATATTTTGGTAGGTAAGGGGGTATTTCTATGAAGGACTCAATCATTTTTACTACTACGATTTGGATTTATGCAATCACAATAATTGTTCATATTTTGTTATTACAGCTAGAGGATGCACGCAATTATATAGGGATCACAATGGCGATTCCTTTACTCGTTGTCTTACTATATCAAGCCGTCATAAAGAAAAGGAAGGTAGAATACAGCTTTGCAATTCAAAAGCCAACATTTTATCCGACAGTGCTAGCTATCCTATTACCGATTTTCTTGGGGGGAGGCTTGCAACTATATTTTTATTTTCTATATGGGGAATACTTTTTATTTACGACATATCGTGAGTTGATGTCTTTACTACTCATTGGAATCACGATTAGTACATTGTCTGCGCTTTTAGAGGAAATTGTTTGGCGCGGGAATTACTATGAGTACTTACGCCGAAAGTATAGTTTTATAAAAACAGCTTTGATTACAGCGAGCATATGGTCCATTTGGCATTTACCAATCGCCTTTTTTTATAAGTCTTATACTCATCAGTTCATGGGCATTGTCATCTATTTGTTATTATTATTTACGATCTCTATCATTCTTACATACATAAGAGAAAAAGGAAATTCAGTTATACCAGCAGCCATTTTACATGGTATGTTAAATGTATTTTATTTGCATGATCCTACACAAGGAACGATTGCAGTGGAAATGTTAGATATGACCAAATGGGTAGTATTTGTCGTCACTTGTATTGTAATGTTTATGTTGGTAGAGCTAAGCGCTACAAAAGTACGTGTTATTTAAATAAGCATAAAAGGGGACGTCTGAAAAGACATTTTGAGACGTCCCCTTTGCGACGAGGATGGTGACATTTTGATGTGACCACCGCAGGAGCAATATTTCTTAATGGATAAATATTAAGAAGTGAAGGGGTGTCCAGAAAGTTTTTACTTTCTGGACACCCCCTTTTGTAAAATAACGATAAATAGAAGAACTAAGTAATAAAACCTTTTCCGTAACATAAAATAAGGTATAAAGACCTTTTTAAACGGAAGTTGAAAAGTGGATAATTTTAGGTAAAAAAGACTAATGCTGTGTAAAATTTTTCGTTTATAAGTTCGAATTCAGAGGTGAGTGATAAAATGATATCTGATTCTCTATCGTTTTATATACACAAAGCAAAAATTCAACACAATTTCAGAAAAATAGCGTTGGTTAGTAAAGTAATGACTGGCATTGTATTATTCATTTTATTAGTCGAAACAGTCATGGTTATTTTCGCCAAAGAACAAGTATCTAATGAGGTGCTGAGTAATGTATGGGGGTATGTATTGTTACTAGGCTTCAATCTGATTTGTCACTATTATATACAAGTAAAACGGGTACATGTAACAGAAGAAAATTACCGAAAACTAGATTTATATATTGCGTTATATATTGGGATCTTAACAAGTTTAGGGGTCATGATAGCACTGACAAGTCAGCCGGACAACAATCAGCTCATGATGTATACGTTAATTATGTTAATTTGTTGTTCTTACTTTGTATTAACGAATAAACAAATACTTCCCACAATTATAATTACTAGTGCTGTATTAGTAGCAGGGTTATATGTCATACAAGGAAACTCGCCACAATTTTATGGGCAAATACTCTATTTGGCGATATTATTTCCTATTACGTATTTACTGTCTCGCGCTTTTTATTTTTCCTTTCATCATATGAACAAAATGCAAGCAAGACTGAAAAGTGAAATTGATGTGACACGGAAATTATCACAAGAACTTAGCGAAGTAAATAAAAAATTAGCTCTTCAAGCCTCGCTCGATCCACTCACAAATCTGTATAACCGCCGCGCGATTAATGAATATATGGAACAGCTTGAAGCCCAAATATTAGATACCCCTTGTTTACTATCAGCAATTGTCTTAGATATTGATTATTTTAAACTTTATAACGATACGTATGGCCATACTAGCGGGGATGAAGTATTACGTAAAATTGGTCATGTATTGAAGGGAGTTGCGACGAAATATAATGTTTTTGCTGCGCGGTGGGGAGGAGAGGAATTTACACTGTTATTTGTTGAACAACAGGAGGATAAGGTTCGTGAAATTTGCGAAGAAATCATTCGGGCAATACATTTGCTACAAATTGAACATAAAACATCAAAGGTTGATCGTGTGATAACAGTCAGTATAGGGGCACATACGCAAAAAGTTACGACAGCAAATGATATTTTACGCTGTATCGAGCAAGCGGATACGGCATTATACAGTGTAAAGGAAAAGGGACGTAATGCATTTGAGCATAAAATGTACATGTAGTGAAGATTTATCTTTGGGAGATGCTGTATTTACAGTTGGAAAATGGATATCCACATAAGAAAGCACGTCTTCTCAGCCTATTTTGATGGAGATGTGCTTTATAGAGCTGGTGGCGCCTATTTAGATCATAGTTAGATGATTGTGTTGATTCATACCTTAATACTGAAACTGTAAATTAATCCATTTCTAAAAATAGAAAAGGAGCAATTGGCAAGGAATTCCTTAGTAAAATTGAACAAGATGCTATAGCTAGTAAAGTTATCGCTAGAGTGATAGTTTATTTACAGGGGGTGATTTTATTGGATAAATATTTCTCTGTTAAATTACTATTTGAATCAACAGCAACATCTTCAAAAAACGAGGGGAAGATATTTGAAGAAAGAATTTTTCTGTTAAATGGCAAGAGCAAGGAAGCGGTTTGCGATTTAGTAAATCAACATTTTCAACCAGATTCATACGAAAATGCTGATGGTGGAATCAACACTGTAGAACTAGTAAAGATTTTAGATGTTTTTGAATTAGTGGACGATTTAAGTGAATCTCTAAATTTAAAGGAGGTTTATAGTCGATATATTTTGTTCGACAAACCTACTACTGCAGAAGAAGCAATTGAATTATATTCTTTAGATAAATAAGAATTATACGTTGCCTAAAGAATGATCTATTCAATAGCTTATGTGAATAGAAATACCAAATGAAGAATTTTAACGTTTAGAAGGGATTTATTAATCACTATCCTTCTGACTAAGAGTGTTATCATAAACTTTTGACGGTTCGCCCATTTTACTTGTTCAATCATCGACCGAGATCATGCTATATTGTTCAGCAGAAAATAGCACATTGGTGGTAGTGGATGAATTTTCACTCGTAGCGCAAGCAGATAGTGACACGATGGTGCTGAAATAAGCCATTACACAAAAAACATTGAAGTTTTCATCGGAAAAAGAAAGATTTAACTTCAAAACTATCTGAAAATATACAACGGAAACTGTTAACATATATAATGGATAAGATAACTGAGTACGAAGGGAAGTCTAGCAATGCAACAATATTTAGCGCTATGTGAGCACATTTTGCAGCATGGATTTGAAAAGGAAGACCGAACAGGAACAGGAACGAAGAGCATTTTTGGCTATCAAATGCGCTTTAATTTACAAGAGGGGTTTCCGTTATTAACAACGAAACGCACTTATTTTAAGTTAATTAAGACGGAGCTTTTATGGTTTTTAAAAGGGGACACAAATGTGCGAACACTCATTCAAGATAAAAACTATATTTGGAACGAGTGGGCGTTTGATAAATGGGTGAAATCTAATGATTATAACGGACCAGATATGACAGATTTCGGATTACGCGCGGCGAAAGATGAGGCATTTGCCAAAGTAGTCGATGAGCAAATGAACATCTTTAATGAAAAAATTTTAGCAGACGATGATTTTGCGCAAAAGTACGGTGATTTAGGTCCCGTATATGGTAAACAATGGCGTAGCTGGCCAGCTCCTAATGGTGAATCGATTGACCAAATTGCCAATGTAATTGAGCAAATTAAGAAAAATCCTGATTCTCGCCGTTTAATCGTATCAGCATGGAACCCAGCAGAAGTAGACTCGATGGCTCTGCCTCCTTGTCATTCATTCTTCCAATTTTACGTAGCAGACGGCAAGCTTTCTTGTCAGCTGTATCAACGTAGTGGCGATGTTTTCTTAGGTGTTCCGTTTAATATCGCGTCGTATGCATTACTTACACATTTAATTGCTAAAGAATGTGGTTTAGATGTGGGTGAGTTTGTGCATACATTGGGAGATGCACATATTTACAAAAATCACTTTGACCAAGTATATGAGCAATTAAGCCGGGATCCACGTGAGCTACCACAGCTACATTTAGCGGACAAGTCAATTTTCGATATGACAGCTGAGGATATTACATTAGGAGGCTACAATCCACATCCGCCAATCAAAGCACCGATTGCGGTGTAAATATTGAAGGAGGGTGTCCCAAGTCATGACAAATGACTTGGGACACCCTCCCGTTTTTTTTTGTTTGAGATTGCTAGTTAGAATGCTTTCTAGAAATCACATTCCATTAACGTTCGAGTGTAGGCGAATTCGTAAGTTTTCTCTAACATGCAATCAGTCAAATGATTTAAATGATTTGGATCTGATCCGAAATACATCATTAAAAACTGAACCATATTTTGACGTTCTTTTTCTGAAATCATTTTGAGTCCCCCTTTTTTGATATATAACAATTAATTTTATTATAATGTATTATATAACAGTTAGGGTGTAAAAACCACTTATTTTACCTAAATTTTAAAAATATTTAGAAAATTGTTACTTTAGTTGGGAATCCATCTGTTCATTAAGTGAAAAATGGATTAATGATGTACATTATCTACATATGGAGTTCATGAATATTTCCTTATTTTATTTAAAATAAAACAGCCATCAACCAGTGGATCTGGAAGATGGCTATGTAAGAGCAATTGATTGCAAATATTCCTCAAAAATAATCGTTTTTCACATGTATAGCCTTTTACAAATGGTAAAGAGGTTGTTACTTGGAAATGTGAATAAATTACATCTGCCTTTTCTTTCATGTGTTTCTTTTTGTTATTTTTGCTACCGCAGCTGAGCTTGTGTCATTGTAGACTGAACAGATACTTGAGCAGTTTGATATTGCGGAGGTGTTTTTGGTTCAACAAATAAGGTTGAGTAATAGGCATCCGCAATCGTAATAAAATAAATAACAAAAAGTAATTTCTTCATTCAATGGTCCAAAATTTCATTTCTCCTTTTAAGTGCTCTCCATTTAAACCGAATGATTATTATACGAATAGAATAGAAAGAAGTTTCATAGATTTAAAAATTTATTTTGTAGAGGATTCCTTTTTTTTATTCAAAGAAAAACGGCAGAGAGTAGGACAAAAAATGAATATCTGTATTTTTTAACTAGCTTGTTAATAAGGTAAAGGAAGTAAAATCACAAGTAAGAGTAGAGCACATGGAAGCAATGCAACCATTCTCTACTCTTTTTTATTTCCAATTTAATCTCGCTTACAAGGGATACAAATACAGTAAGAAGTTAGGTATAATTAGAAATTGAAAAGACATACAAGGGACTTCTACAAGCACTTAAAATGAGAATAAAACAACCCTTATGAAAGTGTAAATTAATATTAAAAAAAGATCCACAATGAGTAGCTTAAAGCTTGTAACGAAAGGAAGAGAAACCTGAATTGACAAATAAAAATAAAACGGTTGTCCGTTCCATGGATATATTAAATCTATTTATCGATCATACTGAACTGTCATTTCAAGAAATCATTGAGTTATCAGGAATTCCTAAAACCTCTGTTTTTCGTATGTTGAAATCGTTGGAGGAAATGGAATTTTTAGAAAAGGGAACTGATGCAAAGTATCGGTTAGGCATTCTCTTCCTTAAATTTGGACATCTTGTCTCCATGCGCCTAGATATTCGGAAAATTGCAGAACCTATTATGAATGCGTTACATAATGACGTAAAAGAAGCGATTAATTTAACTGTTCGTGATGGTAACGATGCGGTGTATATTGAGAAAGTCGATACGAAGCAAAAGGTTCGACTGTACACAGCCATTGGTCGAAAAAGTCCTCTGTATGCAGGGGCGTGTCCTCGTGCGGTATTATCCTTCTTACCCGATGATGAAATCAAGGAATACGTTGAATCAATCGAACTTACATCATTTGCGATGGGGACGATTACGGATAAAGGAAAGCTTTATGAAACAATTGCGCAAGCAAGAGAGGTTGGCTATACGATTAGCCATTCCGAATTGGAAAATTATACGTCCGCTATTGCAGCACCAATTTACGATCATAAAGGAGAAGTTGTTGCATCGATGAGTATCGCAGGACTAGAAACCAATTATCAAGGAGAAAATGTTGGGGTTTTTGTTGAGAAACTGAAAAAGGCTACGGCAGAGATTTCTAAACAATTAGGATACGAACAGTTTTAAAATGGAGGCGTCTCTTGTTAGGAGAGCGCCTCTTTTTACGTACACTAGCTATTTCCTTTTTAAGCGGAGGCCAAATGCTAGTTCTTTTAATTTTTTTTCGCGATGAATGACTGCCCATTGCGCTTCTTCCAGCGTAACTTCTTTAAAGTTTATACGCCCATTTGCTTGCATTTGTGCTAATGATGGTAAATCGGCAGAAATGACTTGTCCGATTTTCGGATATCCACCCGTTGTTTGACGATCTGCCATTAAAATAATCGGTTGTCCACTAGAAGGGACTTGAATCGTTCCAAAGGTCACCCCTTCAGATAATAATTCAAACTGCTCTTTTAATGAAATGGTCTCTCCTTCCAATCGATAGCCCATTCGATCTGCATGGGTTGTAATCGTGTAAGGAGTGGAAAAGAATTTTTTTAAACGATCCTCGTCGAAATGCTCGTATTCAGAGCCTCGAATGATACGGATGGTTTGCGTTTTTTCGAATGTAACGAAGTGCGTGTAATCAACTGACCATGACAGGTAGGCTGAATCTTTTGATAATTGGTTAAATAGTTCCTCTCCTAACGCTGTTCGTTTACCGCATTCAAACACATCATTTTTTTGCAATTTTCTTCCTTGGAAACCACCAATGCCAGCACGAATATAAGTGCTTTTACTGCCCATTACGTTGGGTACTTGAATGCCACCGCTAAACGATACGTAAGCGCGGCTACCACTAATCGCAGCATTGAATTTCAAAATAGATCCTTTTCGAATGAAAAGTGGCCGCCACATTGGTGCATTTTTTCCATCGATTGTAGGTTGCAAATTGCCACCTGTAATAGCAATTAGTTCATCACTTTCAAATAATAGAGTAGTGCCGTAAAGTGTTACCTCCAGCGCACCTTCTCCCTCCGAATTTTCAACGAGTAGATTTGCGATTCGTAAAGACATCGCATCCATTGCGCCTCCTACGATTACACCAAACTTCTGTAGGCCGTATCTGCCTAAGTCTTGAATCGTTGCCAGCATACCTGGTTGCAATACTTTTATTGCCATGTTTTCATCTCCCAATCGCTGTTGTATTGTGCCATTGATATTGGGACAAATTGAATTCGATCCCCTGGTTGTAATAGTGTTGGAGGCGATTGTTCAGGTAAAAACAAACGACAAGGAGTTCGTCCGATAATTTGCCATCCACCTGGCGTTTCTAATGGATAAATTCCTGTTTGATTTCCCGCAATGCCAACAGATCCTGGCGCGATGGCTAAACGTGGTGTTTCTTTACGTGGTGTGGCAATTTGTTTGTCCATCCCGCCCATAAAAGGAAAACCTGGAGCAAAGCCAATCATATAAACAAGATATTCTACAGAAGAATGAATTTTGATAACTTCATCAGGTGTTAAGCCATGATAATTAGCTACAAATTCTAAATCTGGTCCCATCTCGCCACCATATACTACAGGGATTTTTACAACACGTTCCTTTGTTGTTTCGCTGACGTGAGCTTGATTCATTAACGAAAGAATGTTTGTTTTCACAATTTCGTAAGGCATTTTGACTCCTTTTTCTAAATGTGAAAAGTAGACATCAGTCGGATTATAGTAAACTGTCACACTATTATAGGCAGGCACAGCCTCGATAAATCCTTCAAATGGATTTCTCTCTAATAAATTCAATATATTTTTAACTTTATTGTGAGTCGCTTCATTGATCCCTTCACCTACTTGAATAACAAGTGCAGAATCGCTCAAAGGTCTTATTTGTACACGCTCTTTTACATTTAGCATGAAAACCATCTCCTATAGTTTCAAAATTCGGTATATAAGTTTTAAATAACGGATTATTAATATTATATTTTAACGACAAACAAAAACAAGTTGAATTTTAATAAAAATAAAAAAAATGTGTTATTTCTAAAAAATTTAAAAATTATGCTTTTCTCCAAAAAAAAAGTGTGATAATATTTTTTTAAATTTCAAAACTAAAGTTCCGAATAGCGGTACTAAAATTTGTAAACGCATTCATATTTAGAACTTTTGTGGGAAGAAAGTGGGGAAGAAGATGTTTCGAGTTGATTTAAACTGTGACTTAGGGGAAAGTTTTGGTCGGTATCGACTAGGAGAGCAAGAGGAAATTTTAAAGTATGTAACATCTGCAAATATTGCTTGTGGTTTTCATGGTGGAGATCCAACGGTCATGCGAGAAACTGTTAAGCTAGCGATTGCGAATGGTGTAAAAATTGGGGCACACCCTGGATTACCAGATTTAAATGGCTTTGGCAGACGCGAGATGAATATTACAGCTCAAGAAGCATACGATATGGTCATTTATCAAGTTGGGGCATTGCAAGGTTTTTTAACTATCTACAATGAAACGATGCAGCATGTGAAGCCACATGGCGCACTGTATAATATGGCTGCTAAAAATCCAGCCATTGCGGAGGCTATCGCACAAGCCATTTATGATATTTCACCTTCACTTGTGTTATTCGGTCTCTCTGGTAGTGAATTAACAAAAGCCGGTGAAAAAATAGGGCTTCAAACAGCGCATGAAGTGTTTGCAGATCGTACTTATCAGCAGGATGGCTCTTTAACATCTCGTAAACAACCAGATGCATTGATTACGGATACGGAACAAGCTATAAATCAAGTTGTGAGAATGGTGAAAGAAGGCATGGTACTGTCACAGCAGCAAATCGACGTTCCAATACAGGCACATACGGTTTGCATTCATGGCGATGGGGAGCATGCGGTTGAATTTGCAAAATACATTCACACAACATTAACGGAAAATCAAATCACAATACGTGCTATTAAGGAGGGGTAATCCAATGGGAGCAAATAAAATGGAAACGATTACAGAAGGAATCGAGCAAAAGAATAAAAGTAAATTTGTTAAGAAAACAGCAAGTAAAAGTGTGTTACTAGGCGCAGCTTTTTTAATGGCTACCTCGTCTATCGGGCCTGGGTTTTTAACGCAAACAACGGTATTCACACAGCAATTAGCTGCTAGCTTTGGTTTTGTTATTTTAATTTCATTAATTTTAGATATTGTCGCTCAGGTGAACGTTTGGCGAATTATTGCTGTATCTGGCTTGCGTGGGCAAGAGATTGCCAATAAGGTATTGCCTGGATTAGGTGTGATCCTTGCCATTATGATTGTTATAGGTGGTTTAGCATTTAATATTGGTAACGTTGCTGGAGCAGGTCTAGGGCTAAATGCAATGATGGGCATGGATCCGATTATGGGAGCCGTTGTAAGTGCACTATTTGCGATTTTTATATTTATTTATAAAGAAGCAGGGAAGGCAATGGACAAAGTGGCGCAATTTGCCGGCGGCGTCATGATTCTGCTTATGCTATATGTTGCTTTTAATACGTCACCGCCTGTAGGAGAGGCAATTGTGAGCACGGTTATGCCGAAAGAGATTAGTTGGTTTGCCATCGTAACATTAGTTGGCGGATCAGTGGGCGGATACATTACATTTGCTGGTGGTCACCGTCTTTTAGATGCGGGTATTAAAGGACAAGAATCTTTACCAGAAGTAACAAAAAGTTCTGTGACAGGTATTTTAATTACAGGTATCATGCGTATTGCGTTATTTTTAGCGGTTCTTGGGGTTGTGTCAAAAGGTTTAGCAATTGATCCAGATAATCCACCGGCATCTGTTTTCCAACTGGCTGCAGGTAATATTGGTTATCGTATGTTTGGTATGATTATGTGGGCTGCAGCGATTACTTCTGTTGTAGGCGCGGCTTATACATCTGTTTCATTTATTCGTTCATTCCACCCGAAAATTGAGAAATATCATAATTGGGTGATTATCGCATTTATCGTCATTTCAACAGCGACTTTTGCTTTCGTTGGAAAGCCAGTGAATGTGTTAATTTTAGTAGGGGCATTAAATGCACTTATTTTACCATTAGCACTAAGTGTGATTTTAATTGCAGCACATAAAAAAGCAATTGTTGGTACGTATAAGCATCCGATTTGGCTAACTGTAACAGGAGCAATTGTAGTTGTTCTGATGGGGTATTTAAGTATTATCACACTAATTGAACAAATTCCAAAAATTTTCTAGTTAATCTAGCAACCATCCATGAGTCACTTTATCATGGATGGTTCATTTACAAGGAGTGAATAATGATGACTGTATTTAGCACTTTAGAGCCAAATGAAATTCGCCAACTAATTCGCAATCAAGAAATATGTGAGCCAACTTCGGGTATGTCCATTGGGTTTACACAAGCTAATTTAGTTATTTTAAAGAAGGAACATGCCTTTGATTTTCTACTATTTTGTCAGCGAAATCCAAAGCCATGTCCGTTATTAGACGTGACAGAACCGGGATCATTTATACCTGCAAAAATTGCAAAAAATGCAGATATTCGCAAGGACATTCCAAAATATCGCATTTATCGTGATGGTATTTTTACAGAGGAAGTAGTAGATATTACAGATTATTGGGAAGACGATATGGTCGGATTTTTAATAGGCTGTAGCTTTACATTTGAAACACCGCTTCTTGAAGCAGGTATTCCCATTCGACATATTCAAGAAAATTGTAATGTACCTATGTATAAAACGAATATCCCATGTGAAAAGGCTGGTATATTTGAAGGCCCAACTGTTGTTAGTATGCGTCCGATGACACCAGAGGATGCTATTCGTGCCATCCAAATTACTTCACGTTTCCCAAATGTACACGGTGCACCAATTCATATTGGGAATCCAGAACAAATCGGCATTTCAGACATTTCAAAACCAGATTTCGGTGATGCCGTGTCCATTAAGCCAGGGGAAGTTCCTGTATTTTGGGCTTGTGGCGTAACTCCTCAAGCCGTTGCAATGGAAAGTAAACCTGCTATTATGATTACGCATGCACCAGGCCATATGCTTATTACAGATATAAAGGAAACAAGCCTAAGCATACTGTAAATGATGATTTCATAAGCAAATGCCCACCAATCGGATTTGGTGGGCATTTCTTGTGTGCACGATTTTAGATTTGTGTACTATATTAACGAAGGAATTCATTGCAACTAATAAAAAAAGTTAAACATAACGTACTTTTTTAGTTAGGTAAATTTTACTGATTGTAATATATACGGATAAAATCTCACCTATCACTCACACTAATGGTGGAGGTGAGAGGAAAATGGGTAGTAATAAACACAAAAACAATAAAACGCAAGATAACAAAAAACAACAAAATCAAAATCAAAATGCCAACAGAGAGCGTGCAAACAGAGAAGAGTTCGCTCAGGAAGTGGACTTCAATCTCAATCGTAATGAAAATAAAAATAAACAGTAGTAATAGTGGATTTTATTCCTTTTAAGGAAGGCTACTTCTTGAACTTTGCTTAAAATTCATTGTGTACTAAACCTCAATATACACTTTAAAAAGTGTGTATTGGGGTTTTTCTTCGTCAAATACCTCATGTAGATTTCTTAAGTTTTACAGGCAGATGTGTAGGTTAATAGTGTGCTGGAAAATATGGAGATTCAAATAGGCAACTAGATAAATCATCTTAAAACTGTCAACATTGAACGGTCAAAAAGCAGCTGTATCCGAGCAAAAAGTTGCTGCATGCGGTCAAAACAATCCGGTACGAGTAAAACCTTGCCGTATCCGAGCAAAAGCAGTAGCTATCCGGTCAAAAAGCTACGTATCCGAGCAAAAAGTTGCTGCATCCGGTCAAAACCCTCAGTACGAACAAACCCTTGCTGTATTCAGTCTAAATTTTTTAGCCGAAATGTAGGCTAATTTTTAAAGTCAATCGTTATGCTGGAACATTCAACTACACCTATACATAAGAAATAAAAGTAACATTACATGGCAGTTTGACTATTTTAAAAATTAAGTTGTTTTTCATTTTAAAGGACTATATGATGATTTCAGACATCGATGTACTATTAAATGAAAGGGAAAAAATATGGATGCTAAAATTGAAAACATACCGTCTTGTACAATTGCGTACATGAGACAGACGGGTCCCTACGGCACGACAAATGTACAACTCATGGAGAAATTTAAATGTTGGGTGAAAGCTAATCACTTATTTACTGATCAATCTATTCTCCTCGGCATTGCCCAAGACAATCCAGCATTTGTAGCGCCAGAAAATTGTCGATACGATGCGTGTTTAGTCGTTCCTGATGATTATCGTGTAAACGCTGATGGGGTAAAATTGGGTAACATTCGTGGAGGAAGGTACGCTATTTTTAAAGTAACTCATACGGTAGAAGCTGTTCAAAAGGCTTGGGGTGAAGTATTTCTACAATTAGAAAACCAAGGATTTACATTAGATGAAACAAGACCTATCCTGGAGCGATATACAGTGGAACTTGTTAATAATCATATTTGTGAAATTTGTATTCCAATCAAGTGACTCTATTATTCTAGTTAAATCATATAAAAATGGATATTTTTTCTTGACCTTTATTGACTGAACATTCAAAATATACATTATAATGATAGAATTGATAAGGAGTGGGGATATGGAATTTTTATCTTTTAGACAAACAGAGGATATTGCTTATGTGACGTTAGAAAATCCAATGGAATTTAATACATTAACAATGCAACTACTGCAGGAATTAGATGCACTATTAAAGAAAATTGGTGCTGAAAGAGAAGTTAAGGTAGTTGTCATAGAAGGGTCAGAAAAAGTATTTTGTGCAGGACATAGTTTAAGAGAAATCGAGTCTAAAACGGAAAATGAAGTGTTACAATTATTCCAAACATGTCAGATTTTAATGCGGACAATGAGAGACATTCCGCAACTTGTCATTTCAAAAGTACGAAAAGCGGCTGTTGCAGCGGGAGCACAATTAGTTGCAGCGAGTGATATGGCGATTGCCAGTGATGAGGCGAAATTTGCGACGCCGGGCATTAATAGCGGTTTGTTTTGCAGTACACCCGCCGTATTTTTAAGTAGAAATATTGGACGAAAAAAGGCGGTAGAGTTATTATTCACTGGGAACTTTATGTCTGCAGAGGAAGGGTTACAGTATGGCTTAGTGAATAAAGTTGTACCTGCTGAACTTTTAGATGAAGAAACAGAGAAATTGGCAAAGCAAGTCACAAAACAAAGCTTAAATATTATTGAGTTAGGTAAACGACAATTTTACCAACAAATTAATATGGAAGATTTCCAAGCACTTAATTATGCGACAGAAGTGATTGCGCTTAACAGCAAACACCCTGATGCCCAAGAGGGGATTAGAGCCTTTTTGGAAAAAAGACCGCCTGTATGGCAGGATACGAAAAACACGGTTTTATAAACGTAAAACGATCAAACGATATATAGCAATCTAATCAAAAAACGGATTCCTAACGTGGAATTCGTTTTCTTTATTCATTGAACGAAATGTCCTTAGTTCAAGTGGAGAATCGTTATATTCCTAAATGATTTCGAATTTTTTAAACAACGTTAAAAAGTATCCTTTGATGTAGGTATCCCCGAATTTTAAGAACAAAAAGCAAATAATGAGTAAGAAAAAGAAATTTTTACTTCTCTAAAAAGTTATGTTGTACAATCTAATTTAGTGAACGTTGCTAAATTAGATTCAGGAGGATTTGCATTGAAAAATAAAGTTTTGTATAAGGTAGGATGGGTATTTATTATTATTGCCTGCTTACTTTGGATTTCACTTGTTGTAATACCGTTTTTGCCATTTTCACTTGGTATGAAAGCTGCTGCTGTCACAGGAGCCGTTGTCTTAGCAGAGGTTTTTTTCTGGATTGGCGCTATATTTGTTGGCAAAGAAGTGATTACAAAATATAAAAAATATTTAAATCCAAAAAATTGGCGGAAAAATGAATAAGCAACATAAGAAGCCGTGTCTTTCTAATAGTATTTGAAAAATCGCTTGTACGCATAAAGCATATGCTTTGAAGTCATATTAACTTCAAAGGAGCTGATTGGCATGCCGCGCAAAAGTGAAAATCAACATGTAGAAGCAACACCACATGCTGATGGTAAACGAGAAAATATTATTAACGACCCATTAGCTACAGCTAGTTCGAAAATAGGGATTCAATTGAATTCAAAAGTAGAGTTTGGCAAAGAAAAAAATCCATTCGACTATACGCCTAAAGTAGACCCCAAAATGAAGCGCTTTGAACAATTAATGCAAGGCACTGAAAAAGAATAATTGATTGTTTTGACAACAATGCTGAGTGGAGCATAAAGCGTTATTTAGAGAGGGATATAAAGCTAAAGAAAAAGAAGCACCTAGTAGACAGGTCTATTAGGTGTCAGAGCGTCGACAAACTAATTTTGGAGCAGAAAATTAGTAAGGTCTGACGCTCTTTTATATTCTCAAAAGAATGCCTTATTCTGGAGTGCCTCAACAAACGCTGATATTAAAGGATTTTTCAAATTGTAGATTAATTGATGGATACTTGATTCAAATCAAAAATAGTAGACAGGTCTATTAGGTGTTTTTTAAATTTTATTTACTAGTAGCTTAGGTTTTCAGTGAAATTTGTTTGATCTCTCGATATAAACAATAAACAAAAATAATTTCTAGTAAAAGCATCGCAATAGCAAGCACTAATGGGCTAAAATTTAGCCCAATAATCAGAGCGAGAAACGAGATGATAATCGCAAATACTGTGTAACTTTTAGAATGATAGAGCCATCCAAAAGGCAATAAATGAGCGCCGAATATTATGGCGATCACCATGAGCATATACTCTGGCAAAGTAGGGTAAATCCACATCGCAATGAGTAAATAAAGTAACTGATTTAATGTGAAAAGTAAACCGAGCTTTGAAAGGGGATTATCTTTAGTCGAAAAATCAATGCGTAACAGTTTGGAAATATAATATGCACCAGGTAATATCATGCCGGTTGCGCAAAATGTCAATAAATTCTTCATCAAGATGTGGAGGTCAGTTGCCTGTATAACAATTAAAGTACTCCATAAAAACACTGACATAATAATAAAATGAATCCCTTTCAGTTGTCTTAACGCTAAATCTGTTCGTAATGCATGTAATATTCGAGCTGATTTCATACATGTTTCCCCTCTTTCTTTTCTAATAGTAAGCTATTTTTTTCCCACATCATGTTCATATCTTTGTTGCATAGAAGATTTCCAAAAACAAAAGGACTATAGCGAAAAAGGATGGTGAGTCATATTGATGGTTCAAGAAAACAAAGCTTTTATTTCGTAAGTCAATATAAGAAAAGGCGACCATAGCACAAGTGATTAAAATAGTGTGATTGACAATAGACTGTGATTTTGTACGACAGCAAGTAGTAAAGTTGATAGTGTAAATATAATTTATTTTTTATCTCAAATTTTATGTTAAGCAAAAAGGAATTCTATTTAATATGAAACATATGCTTATAAAAGAAGTTCTATTTTCATTCAGCAGATGTTATTTATATCGAAAGCGAAGCGATAGATACAGCAGACTGTTACCTTTATAGATGGCGAGATGAATGTCAGTGTAGTTTTTCTTTAAGGGACGTCCAAACACAGACTGAATGAAGATAAGGCCTCGGTGTAATTGATTTTTGGAAAAGGGAGAGTGAGTTGTTGGATTTAACAAAACCGATATTGTACCATGCGCACCGTACACCGCATCAGGAAGCATTGATTTATGACAATCGCCGCTATACGTATCAGGAGTTAAATGAAGAAATTAATCGCTATAGTCATGGGTTAATGGAACAGGGTATCCACAAAGGGGATAAGGTAAGTTTATTTTTAAAAAACTCAGATGCATTTGTCATTGCGTCGTATGCCATATGGAAAGCGGGTGCAGTGATGGTGCCGATTAACTTTAGGTTGACCGCATCAGAGCTCACTTATATTTTACGTCAATCGGATTCAGTTGCTGTGATTGTTGATGAGGAGTTAGCGGATGTAGCTAAAAATGCCATCGCTCAAATTAACCGTCCTCTTACATTATATGTTGTCGGTGAACAATATGATGGTGCGGTAGATTGGGCAGCTGTTCGTACGAATAATATCGAAGAGCCAGATGTATTGATTTCACCTATTGATGATGCACAAATTCTCTATACATCAGGTACAACTGGGCAACCTAAAGGCGCTCTATTTACCCATGCTAACATTATTAGCTTAAATATGTCGGTTCATGTCATGACAAAGCTTTCACCGGAAGATGTGTATTTACTAATTGCGCCAGCGTTCCATTCCGCGGGGTTAAATATGATTTTAACATCCTCTTTCTTTGCTGGGGCAACGCTTGTAGTGCAACGAGATTTCCATCCAGTCGAAGCGCAAAAGGCAATTCAACAATACGGTGTAACGATGTTTTTCGCTGTCCCAGCTATGTATAATGCCATTTTACAAGTACCAAAAGGCAGCTTCGACTTATCAAGTATTCGCGCTTGTAACTACGGTGCAGCGCCAATGTCACCAGGACTCATTCAAGGCGCTATCGATTATTTTGGTACAGATCAGTTTTACAATTGCTGTGGGCTGACAGAAGGTGGACCAGGAGGCGTAGTCCTAACACCGGAAGAACATAAAACAAAATTAGGTGCTGCCGGAAAAGCGATGCCCTTTTTAAATGCACGCGTTGTAAATGAGCAAATGGAAGATGTGGCACCTGGTGAAGTAGGCGAGTTTATTATTCGGAGTAGCTCTGTGATGAAAGAGTACTATAAAAAGCCTGAGGAAACGAAGCAAACATTGCGTAACGGCTGGTTATTAACGGGGGATTTAGCCACAATCGATGAAGATGGTTATATTACATTAGTTGACCGTAAGAAGGATATGATTATTTCGGGTGGTGAAAATATTTATTCGGTAGAGGTAGAGCAAATATTAAATAGTCACCCACAAATTTTAGAAGCAGCTATTATCGGGTTGCCTGATCCGCAATGGGGAGAAGTAGTGACGGCAATTATTGTACCGAAACCGGGTGAAAACATAAAAGAGGATGAGATACAAGCATTCTGTCGTCAAAGCTTAGCGGGGTATAAAATTCCACGCCATTTTATCGCCACAGATGTATTACCACGCAATGCATCAGGGAAAATATTGAAATATCATTTAAGAGAGCAGTGGCAAGATGCTCGTTCGTTAAATGAAACAAATTAATAGATTACTAAAAAAGGGGATAGGTAAATGAGGGAAGCGGTAATAGTAGCGGCAGCACGTTCAGCAGTTGGACGTAACAAAGGAGCATTCGCTGAAGTACGAGCGGATGATTTAGCGGCAGATGTGTTAGAGGCTGTTGTACAAAGAGCGGGTATTGATAAAGCACAAGTGGAAGACGTTATTTTAGGCTGTGTATCACAAGGAAACGAGCAAGCAGCAAATATCGCACGGACAGCGACATTAATGGCAGGCTTCCCAATTGAAGTGCCAGGTGTAACAATCGATCGCCAATGCGGCTCAAGTTTACAAGCTGTACATTTTGCGGCGCAGGCTATTTTAGCTGGAGATATGGACATTGTAATCGCTGGTGGGATCGAGAACATGAGTCGTGTACCGATGTTTACAAATACGGAGGGTGCACATAGAGGACAGCGATTACAAGAAAAGTATGAAATCATCCATCAAGGCTTATCGGCGGAACGAATGGCAGAGCAGTGGGAGCTTTCAGAACAGGAAATCAATGAATACACGGTGTTAAGCCATGAGCGAGCAATTAGCGCGATTGCAGCAGGCCATTTTGAAGCGGAAATTGTACCGGTAAATAATCTTGTCGTAGATGAAGGGCCACGTCCAGGTACGACCGTAGAAGTGTTACAAGGCTTGAAAAAAGTATTTAAGGAAGACGGTGTCATTACAGCAGGGAATGCTTCACAAATTAGTGACGGTGCATCAGCCGTTGTCATTATGTCAAGTGAGAAAGCAAAAGAACTAGGCGTTAAGCCACTTGCTAAAATTATCGCTAGAACAGTTGTCGGTTCTGACCCAACATTAATGCTCACTGGACCGATTGAGGCGACGAAACGTGTGCTTGAGAAGGCGAATTTAACGATTGATGAGATTGATACGTATGAAGTGAATGAAGCCTTTGCACCTGTCCCGCTCATTTGGGCTAAAGAGCTAGGAGCAGATATCGATAAGTTAAATCCAGATGGGGGTGCCATTGCACTTGGACATCCATTAGGTGCGACAGGTACAAAACTATTAACAACGATGCTATACCGAATGCAACGAGAAAACTTGCGCTATGGGTTACTAGCAATTTGTGAAGGCATGGGTATGGCCAACGCAACAATTATTGAAAAAATATAAATTGATAGAAAAGGGGTAATGGGAGATGGAATTAAACGAAGTGGTAGCGATTGTGACAGGTGGCGCATCAGGGCTTGGAGAGGCAACTGTACGAACAATAGTAGAACGAGGTGGAAAGGCTGTCATCCTAGATGTACAGGATGAACGCGCTGCAGCACTTGTCGCACAATTAGGGGACGCCGTAACGTATGTAAAAACAGACATTACAAAGGAAGAACAAGTACAAGCTGCGATTGACTTAGCACTTGAAACGTTTGGTCATATTAATGTAGCGGTAAATTGTGCAGGAGTTGCGATTGCACAAAAGGTTTTATCGAAAAGAGGGATTCATGCACTGGCAGATTTTGAGCGCGTAATCAGTGTGAATTTGACAGGAACATTTAACGTATTGCGACTTGCCGCAGCAGCAATGGAAAACAACGATCCAGATGATGACGGTCAGCGTGGTGTAATTATTAACACCGCATCTGTCGCGGCTTTTGATGGACAAATTGGACAAGCAGCTTATAGTGCATCGAAGGGTGGCGTCGTTAGTATGACGTTACCGATTGCTCGCGAGCTTGCTGCTTCTGGCATTCGCGTGATGACGATTGCACCAGGTTTAATTAATACACCATTGTTTGAATCATTGCCAGCTGATGCAAAGGCATCTTTAGGTGCAATGACGCCATTCCCAAAACGCTTAGGTGAACCAAGCGAGTATGGGCACCTTGTTGCAACGATTATTGAAAATACGATGTTAAATGGTGAAGTGATTCGTTTAGACGGTGCTATTCGTATGCAGCCAAAATAAAAATATCTTTGTCGGTGATGATTATATCGAAATGGGGCGATATACAAATGCATATGATGAATATGCCTTTACTATTAACAAGTTTTTTAAATCGCGCAGAACGTTATTTTGGCCATAAGAAAATTATTTCACGTACAGCTGAAAATACAATTCATGAATTTACGTATAAAGAATATGGGCAACGAACACGTAAACTTGCTGCTGCATTAGAAAAGTTAGGGATGACGAGAGGAACGAAAGTAGCGACATTTTGTTGGAATCATCATCGTCATTTAGAAGCATATTTTGCTGTGCCATGTGCTGGTGCTGTATTGCATATGGTGAATATTCGTCTGTTTCCAGAGCATATTGTTTATGTTGTCAATCATGCAGAAGATGAAATTATTTTAGTGGATGATTCGCTGCTACCGTTAGTAGAAGCAGTGGCACCACATTTTAAAACAGTGAAAGCCTATGTCATTTGTGGGGATCACGTAGATTTAACTAAAACGACATTACCGAATGCTTATTCATATGAGGAAATTTTGGCGGCAGCTTCAGAGGGCTACGAGTTTCCGGAAGATTTAGATGAAAATGCACCAGCAGGCATGTGTTATACAAGTGCAACAACGGGGATGCCTAAAGGTGTCGTGTACACGCATCGCAGTATTGTATTACACAGTACTGTCATGGCTTTTGCGGACGGAGTGGCATTAAAAGAGCGTGATGTCGTTTTACCTGTTGTGCCAATGTTCCATGCTAATGCATGGGGGCTTCCATTTGCGTGTGTAAATTTAGGGGTTACACAAGTATTACCAGGACCGATGTTTACACCACAGTTGATTTTGGATTTATTCGAGCAATATAAGGTAACCGTATCTGCGGGGGTACCCACGATTTGGTTAGGTGTTCTGCAAGAGCAGCAAGCAAATCCACGAGATTTGTCCCATTTGCGTTGTTTAATATGTGGCGGCTCCGCCTCCCCATTAGGGCTGATTCGTGCATTTGAAGAAATGGGGATAGAATACTTCACAGGTTTTGGGATGACAGAAACATCCCCGCTTGTCAGCTTATCGGTTTTGACATCGGATATGGATGATTATAGTTTTGATGAAAAAATGAATGTTCGTCTAACACAAGGATTAACCGTACCATTTATAGAGACAAGGATTGTCAATGAAAATGGTGATGTTCCGTGGGATGGTCAAACAATGGGCGAAATCATTGTACGTGGTCCATGGATTGCATCTGACTACTATAAAGATGAACGAACGAAGGAAGCCTTTAAGGACGGTTGGTTGTATACAGGAGATATTGCCGTCTACACACCAGAAGGAAATATTCGCATTACCGATCGAACAAAAGATTTAATAAAATCAGGCGGTGAATGGATTTCTTCGATTGAACTGGAAAATGCATTAATGACACATAACAAAGTATTTGAAGCAGCGGTAATTGCTATTCCACATGAAAAATGGATTGAGCGTCCACTTGCTTGCGTTGTACCAAAGCCAGAATTTAAAGCGGCTATTAATAAGGAAGAATTACTCGAAAGTTTAGAGGCACAATTCCCGAAGAAGTGGGTACCAGATGATATTGTCTTTTTAAATGAAATTCCGAAAACATCCGTAGGGAAGTTTTTAAAAGCAAAGCTACGTGAAGAATTAAAGGATTATACACCTCAAGCCTAGATGTAAGAAGCGCCCTCGTCATTAACGGGGCGCTTTTAGTATGAGCAAAAAGCCTTGCCGTATCCGAGCAAAAGCCTGGGGTAAACCGTCAAAAAGCTACGGTATCCGAGCAAAAAGCCGCTGCATCCGGTCAAAACTATCCAGTCCGAGCAAAACCTTGTCGTATCCGAGCAAAAAGTCGCTGTATCCGGTCAAAACAACTCGGTCCGAGCAAAACCTTGCCGTATCCGAGCAAAAGCCGGCAGTAAACGGTCAAAAAGCTACGGTATCCGAGCAAAAAGTCGCTGTATCCGGTCAAAACAATCCGGTGCGAGCAAAACCTTGCCGTATCCAAGCAAAAGCCCGTGGTGAACGGTCAAAAAGCTACGGTATCCGAGCAAAAAGTCGCTATATCCGGTCAAAACTATCCGGTGCGAGCAAAACCTTGCCGTATCCGAGCAAAAGCCGGCAGTAAACGGTCAAAAAGCTACCGCATCCGAGCAAAAAGCCGCGGTATCCGGTCAAAACACCCTGGCGCGAGCAAAACCTTGCCACATCCAGTCAAAATCCTACGGTAAACGGTCAAAAAACATGTATTTCTTCATTAAAATGAACTTGTATAGTATTAAAATAATAGTCAGACATGATAGAATAACGTTGAGATACATATTACTGTGAACTACCCAGCAATTAGCAGAAGCTCGAAGTGGGAGCTTCTTATATTAAGTTTTGCTCGTATCAACTATTAGTAGTAAATTATTTTTAGTATTTGCACCCTGCATAAAGAAATATAGAGCGAATACATATTTTAATCCAGAGCGAAAAACAATAAAGTTTAAAAAGACTGTATTTATCCATATATTAGAAAGATATAGTCCGTATTTAAAAGTTAAATGACCACTTCACGTATAAAGGAGATTTTTGATGATTTCATTAATTGTTGCACATGATAAAAATCGAGTAATTGGGGTAAATAATAAGATGCCGTGGCATTTGCCTGGTGAACTTCAATACTTTAAAGAAATGACGATGGGGAAGCCAATTATTATGGGGCGTAAAACGTTTGAATCCATTGGTCGTCCGTTACCAGGCCGTCGTAACATCGTCATTACAAGAAATCCTGCATATGAAGCGGACGGCATTGATGTTGTCGGCAGTGTAGAAGCAGCGATTCGACTTGCGGGCGATGTAGAGGAAATTATGATTATCGGCGGGGAGCAAATTTTTAAAGAAAGCTTGTCAATAGCAGATCGATTGTATATTACAGAGATTGATTATGCATTTGAAGGCGATACGTATTTCCCTGCATATGAAGGCTGGAACAAGACAAGCTGTCAAGAGCCGATTACTACACCAGAAGGTATGACATTCCAATATTGTATTTATGAAAAATAATGAAAAACATGCGAAGTCCAGGTGATTCGCATGTTTTTTTATTATGGAAAAATTATGTAGTGGACTGTATAGTTAAGGTAACTTAATTATTAACTAGGGGTTATGAATTTGAAGAATACATATATTGAACAAATTAATGTTTTACAAAATGAATTGATTGTGCAGTTAGCTAGTAAATATGAAAGCCGTCTTGACAATCAATTAACCGCAAAGCAAGTGCTGCTATTGGAATTGATTCAATCTAATGTATCGACTACAAAAGCCTTAGCGCAACATTTACATGTTTCCAATAGTGCGGTGAGCCAGTTACTTAATAAGCTCGAAGAAAGAGGCTATATTTCTCGAAACATTAATCCTGACAATCGACGAGAGATTAAGTTAGCGCTCGCACAGAAAGGAGAGGCATATTTTACTTCCGCAGAAAAGCTACAGCAAGAAATGAATGAACGTGTATATGGGAAATTATCATTAGAGGATTTACAACAACTTTTAATGATTCTTGAAAAGTTAAATACGATTGTACAGGAGGAGTATGACAATGAAGGTGATTGAAAAAGGTAGACCGTTATGGCTTGTCATGTTGTTGCTATTATTAATAAGTAATACGATGTTATACCGAACGCAATTTGGTGCGAGTATTTTGCCTGTAGAGACAAATGGGGTAGTACTTGGTTCTCTTATTGATTTCATGATTATGCTACCATTGTTTGTCATGCTCATCATGCGCAAGTTTTCTATTAAGACGGCAATTGCTGTTGCAGCAGTAGGCTGTATTTTAGCAAGATTGATGATTCCGAGTAAGCTGCTAGAGCCATATGTTGCCGTAACATGGGTAGGTTTATTAGCCGAAGCCGCAATCGTTACATTTGAAATTTTACTCATTATAACGTTTATTCGTTATATCCCAAAAATCATGGCCTTTGTAAAATCAAGTAGTATCCCAACTGTGTTCTCTTTTCATCATGCGATAGATAAGTATGTGAAGAAAAATCCAATAATCCAAATATTATGCTCAGAGTTATTGATGTTTTACTATGCACTATTTGCATGGAAAAAGAAAGCGCCTGAAGGGATTACACTTCACAAAAATTCAAGTTACATCGCTTTGATGGTGATGGTCATTCATGCTATTATTCTCGAAACACTGGGATTCCATTGGTGGCTACATGAAAAATCAATGATACTATCGATTGTCTTACTGATCATCAATATCTACTCCGTGTTTTTCTTTTTAGGCGATATGAATGCTGTACGATTAAATCCGGTTTATGCGACAGATGAGGCGATGTATATCTCACTCGGCTTAATGAAGCGTGCGAAAATTCGTTTTGCGGATATTGACTATGTATGTGAGGATCAAGCAGAGCTTGAGAAGAAAGTTTCGAAGGATACATTAGCCTTTATTGCGCGGGAATTTGAAGAGGGGCAGCCACAGATGATTTTATATATGAAAAATCCAATCAAGGCGACATTGTTTATGGGAATTGAGAAGGAATATTCAAAGGTAGCCATTCGTTGTGATCAACCAGGTGAATTAAAAGCAGTCATTGAGCGTGGAATGGCACATATATAGGCGATTTAACGAAAAAGCTGTTCCTCAAAAGGAGCAGCTTTTTAGTTTACAAACTTGTATGTTTTCAATAATAATTACTGAATATATGAAACAGAAGTCAACATAGCCTGATACTATAACTGAGAAAATTGTGACTCAAATATTGAATATGGATGCAAGACCATTCTATTAAAGATTCATCCATCTTTTTCAGTACCCTTATTCAACGTTAGAAGAAGAGACTCATGTCCAAGTAAATTTAGTACGAGTGCAGCAAATTTTAGTGAATTTATTGACGAATGCAGAGCAAGCAATGGACGGTAGTGGAAATATTCATGTATCATTACAGACGGACGAACAATTTATTGTAGTGGATGTAAAAGATAATGGTTGTGGTATTTCACTAGAAGAACAACCGTTTATTTTTGAACGGTTTTATCGTGGTAAACAAAAAAATATAAAGTGCGGGGCTTAGATTTAGGATTGGCGTTAAGTAAGATGATGGCGCAATCGCTCGTTGGGTATTTAGTGTTCATTGCTAGTACAGAGCAAGGAACTATTTTCCGTTTAAAATTAGTGAAAGCGTCTTGACGTATGTTTGACACAATACTTTGTTACACTGTACAGAAGATTATTTATTGGAGGAAATGAAAATGGATCGACAAAAAGTAAAGAAAATATTAAAAATGGTAGCGGCACCAATCGCTTTATCAGCTTTCCTAGTAGGCTGCTCAGATAATGGCGGCGATTCTCGAACGGTCGCAACAGTCAATGATGAGGTGATTACAGAAGCAGAATTAAATCGTTTATTGCAAGGTCAATACGGACCAAGTGTGTTAGATTCCTTAATTACAAATAAAATTGTGGAGCTAGAAGCGAAAAAATTAGATATAAAAATATCGGATAAAGAAATACAAGAAGAATACAAAACGTATACAGAATCCTATGGTGGAGAAGATGCACTGCTTGAGGCGTTAAAAGGTTATAATATGACAAAAGAAGATATTCTGAAAGACGTTGAAATTTATTTATTAACCCTAAAAGTGATGGAAGACCAAATTGATATTAAAGAAGAGGATGTAAAGGCGTACTTTGAGGAAAATAAAGATTCCTTTAGTACGGAAGAGCAAGTGGAAGCAAGCCACATTTTAGTAGAAGATGAAGCGACAGCGAAGGAAGTTATTAAAAAGCTAAATGAAGGGGAAGACTTTGCTAAGCTCGCAAAAGAATATTCAATTGATGAGTCCAATGCTGAAAACGGAGGAGCACTAGGTTTCTTTGGGCGCGGTGAAATGGTAGCAGAATTTGAAAAAGCGGCATTTGCGATAAATGTTGGGGAAGTAAGTAAAGAACCAGTTAAAACAGAACATGGTTACCACATTATTAAAGTAACAGATAAAACTGAAGCGAAAGCGGCTGATTATGAGACGAGCAAGGAAGAAGCACGTCAAATGTTACTGGAAAGTCGTGTGAATGAACAATATGCTACATGGGTAGAAGAAAAAATGAAAGAGTACGACATTAAAAAGACATTATTTGAATAACGTAATCTTCGTACAGAGCAGGATGGGTAACGGCTTTTTTTACCAAAAATATAGTTGCACTACTGTCACATATGTGATTTAATAAATATATTATGAGAAGTGTTCTCAATCTGATGTTTGATTTCCAACTAAGGAGATGTATGTAAATGATTACAGTAACAAACCGTATTCAAGTAAAAAAAGGCATGGCTGAAAAAATGGCACCAATGTTTGCGAAGCCAGGTCCATTACAACAATTTGAAGGCTTCCACAAAGTAGAGGTATTAGTGTCTACACAATTTGAAGAGTATGATGAAATGAGTGTTGTCATGTACTGGGAAGATGAAAAGTCATTTGGCGTATGGCGTGAATCGGATGCGTTTAAAGAAGCGCATAAACGTCCAACAGGTGACGCACCAGATCCAAACTCTCCTGTCATTACAAGCCAAATCGTTGTTGCTAAAGTAGCAGCTGAAATCGGGAAATAAATTGCTCCTGTTAATGCGGGATAAAGTGAAAAAGACGAATCGCAATCGTATTGTGGTTCGTCTTTTTCCTATTTCGAGCATCAATTTGAACATATGTATAGTGATAATTTGTGTAAAAGAAGGAGTCATGCTATGATTCTTACGCATTCTAGTAAGAGTAGGTGGATTTATGCTTGATTCAATTCAATGGTTGTTACCTGACATTCAACAACTAATTTGGCAACGTATAGTAATGGCTATTGCGATTATTATTGTAGGCTTTCTCATCCAACGCTATATTTTAAAGCCAAGTATTAAGGGGTTCGCTAATTTCCTAAGGCGAAAAGGGCGAAGTGTGATCGCCGATATTACGGAACAGTTTAGTAAAGCAACTCGTTATGCGTTTATGACGATTGTGATTACACTTAGTGTGTCTATTTTAGTTAACGTATGGTTATTCACAGCTAAATCGACGAAAGATTTCTTTATATCGGTGATGTTCTATTTTGCTTTTAAAGGATTATACGATTTATTAACGTTCTATTTACTTCATCCAGAGCGGCTGCAGACAGGAAAAGACCAAGACATTTTAACACCGTTTTTCCTACGGATTAGTAAAGTATTAGTCATGTTGGTGGCACTGTTCTTCATTGCCTCGCTGTGGGGTTTTAACTTGAATGGCTTTTTAACAGCGATTGGATTAACAGGGGTAGCGCTAGCCTTTGGGATTCGTGATACATTAACCCATATTTTCGGCGGCATGAGTGTCGCGCTAGATAAGCCATTTCAAATTGGCGATTGGATTGCAACCGAAGACCAAAAAATTGATGGAGTGGTAGAGGATATTAATCTTCGTAGTACACTTATTCAAACAGGCGATAAAGGGCTTGTATATGTGCCGAACGCTTATTTAGTCAATCGTCCGATTTATAATTTAAGTAAGCGTGTAAAACGGAAATGTGAACAAAGCTTTTATGTTTCTTCATCTAATAGTGAGGAAAGTTTACGTGCAGTCGTGGAAAAAATACGAGAGCAAATTACTCTCCATCCACAAACGGAAAAAGACGTCATTCATGTCACAATTGATGATTACCGCCCGGGTTCATTTCGTTTATTTATTCGCTATTTTGTCAAAACAAATGACACAGGCGTGATGCTTAATGTGAAACAAGATATATTATTCGTTTGCAAGCATTTATTAGAAGAGTATGCGATTGAGCTCATACCAGCTGACAGTGAACTATGGCTTCGAAACGACTGAATTTTGTAAGTGGGCGAAGAGAAATGACAGATGTCATATTGAATGGAAATATTAAACTACATATAATGAAATGAAGACAATAAAGGATGTGTCAAATAATGATTCATATCGTAACGGACTCAACATGCGATTTATCACAACAAGAAATTGAAAAATTAAACATTCATATCGTACCATTAACGATTCAAATAGATGGCAAAACATACGTCGACCGTGTTGACGTAGAGCCACAATCCTTTTTAACCTTAATGGCGAGTGCAAAAGAATTACCAAAATCATCTCAACCATCACCGGGGAAGTTTACAGAGTTATATGATGAGCTTGGTAAAAATGGTGATCAAATCATTTCAATCCACATGACAGGTGGGATGAGTGGTACCGTTCAATCTGCAAGACAGGCTGCTGAGATGACAGAGGCAGATGTAACGGTAGTAGATTCACGCTATATTGCTTGGGCTTTAGCCTTCCAATTACGTGAAGCAGTGCGTCTTCGCGATGCAGGGGCGAGTGTAGAGGAAATTGTAGCTCGTGTAGACGAAGTACGTCAAAATACCCGTTTATTTGTTGTACTAGATACATTAGAAAATATGGTAAAAGGCGGTCGTATCGGTAAAGGGAAAGCCATGTTCGGTTCGTTATTAAATATTAAACCGGTTGGTAGCCTAGATACGGGTGCATTTACACCTGTATCGAAACCGCGTAGCTATAAGCAAGTAGTAAAATATTTATTTGAGCAGTTCCAAAATGATACAGCCGGAAAAACAGTCAAAGCTGTAGGGTTTTCACATGCCAATGGTTTAACAACAATGGGCACGCCATTAATGGAACTAGTCAAAGGGACAGGCTTTACAAATATTGATATTACGTTTACATCCCCAATTATTAGCACACATACCGGTCCAGGCGCGCTTGGTTTTATGTATTTTGCAGAATAGTTATCTCTTTGAAAAATAGTATGATGACGATAATAAAAAGAGTATCAAATGCCTGGCAGTACTAGGGTTTGATGCTCTTTTTTATCATGACATTCCTTTCCTCTCTAAATGTCTATTCTCAAGTACATAATTTTTATTGTTCCGAGGAATGTTAGCTTTTCAATCCGTTCATCATAAACTTATAATAGATATACATTGAGCTAAGGGAGTTTTAGTATGTGGCGATTCGGTATTTTAACGTTTTTAACAATTGTTTTAGCTGGTTGTTCTTTCATTACAATTGATGACCCACAGCCGAAAGAGGAAGAGCAAAATGAACCCTACGCTGAACCGGAGCCATTGATAAATGAAACGCCAAAAATTGAAATAAGCGAAGTAGAAGAAGGATCAATAGAAGAGCAGACAAATCTACAAGGATTTATTGAAGCTGTTTTACATTTAGATTGGAGAACAAAGAAAAATAGTGACGCAGAGCCGATTCGATATATGGCATTTGGTGATTCACTGACAAGAGGAATCGGTGATGAGAGTAAACAGTACGGCTATACAAACCGCTTAGTGGAAGTACTAGAAAGATGGCCTGCCATTACAGAGGTAGAGCTCGATAATCGTGGGAAAAATGGACGCCGTAGCGACCAATTGTTGAAGCTGTTAGAAAGCGGACATTACGATGAAGAGTTACCGTATGTAGATTTTATGACGATGACGCTCGGCGGAAATGATATAATGAAAATTGTAAAAGCTGATTTATTTTCACTGAATAAGGAAATGTTTGATAAAGAGCTTATTTCTTTCGAAGCGCGTTATCGTAACATAGTAGCAGAAATTCGCGCAAGAAATAGTGATGCACCACTACTATTGATAGGGTTTTATAATCCCGTTTCGATTATAACGGATGAATATACGCCGTTTGAAACCATTATTGATGAGTGGAATGATGTGATAGCACAAATCGCAACGGAGGATGTAAACGCATGCTTCGTGCCAATTAGCGACTTATTTGAGACAAATGAGGGCATGGTATATCACACGGATTTCTTCCATCCGAATGCAAGTGGTTATGAACAGATGACGGGAAGAATTATTGACTATATGAAACTGTGTGATATAGAGCAAATGTCAGCAGGTCGTATTGGCATTGAGGAGTGAGAGTATTGAACGTGTGGAAAGTGGCCTTTTTCACGTTGGCCGGCGCGGTAATTTTATCAATTGCCGCTATCTTTTATTTAGCGACATCACCTGCAGAGGACGTTGAAAAACCAGAATCAGCACAAACCGAGGGGAATGTTATTACTGTACAAACAACAGCACAAGAATTTGAGTCCATTACGAAGCAGTATTTAGGGGAAGCGTTAAATAAATCGCCGTTACCTGTTGAAATCGAAGTGAATACTCAAATTCAAGTTTTTAGTACATTAACAGTCTTTTCTGTCGATGTGCCGATTGTCATGGACTTTGAACCCATTGTAGAAGAGGGGAACATCGTCTTAAAACAAACAGCTGTCAATGTAGGGAAGCTAAATATCCCACCGCAAACTGTGTTAAAATTAATGAAAGACGCTGTTGATTTCCCATCTTGGATCACAATTATCCCAAACGATGAGGAAATTTTCGTCGATTTATCTCGTATTAATATCGCTTCTGGTTCGCGTGTGCGAGCAAAGGAAATCGACTTAAAGAAGGATCATATTGTGTTAGAAGTCATTGTTCCATCAGAATAGGAGGTATGAAGGTGGCAGTAGCAACTTTTGCAGGTGGCTGTTTTTGGTGTATGGTCAAGCCGTTCGATGAGCAGCCAGGTATTGAAAGTGTAATCTCAGGCTATACAGGCGGACATGTGGAACAACCAACATATCAACAAGTGTGTAGCGAAACAACAGGTCATTTAGAGGCAGTACAAATTACATTTGACCCTGAAATATATTCGTATGAAAAGTTAGTACGATTGTATTTTACATTGATCGACCCAACCGATGCGGGTGGTCAATTTTATGACCGAGGGGAATCGTATACGACCGCGATTTTCTACCACGATGAGGAACAAAAGGAAATCGCAATGCGTGTGAAAGAAGAGCTGGAGGCATCAGGGAAATTTGCACAACCGATTGCGGTGAAAATTCGTGAAGCCAAGCCATTTTACCGTGCTGAGGAATATCATCAATATTATTATAAGAAAAATCCGGCCCATTATAACCGCTACTCGGTCGGTTCAGGGCGTGTGGCATTTATTGAAAAGCATTGGGGGAATTCACATGAATAAAGAACAACGCTTAAAAGAGCTAACAGAAATGCAGTATTATGTGACACAAGAAAATGGCACAGAACCACCATTCCGCAATGAATACGACAAGCATTTTGAAGACGGCATTTATGTCGATATCGTATCCGGCAAACCACTATTTAGCTCAAAGGATAAATTCGATTCAGGATGTGGGTGGCCAGCATTTGCAAAACCGATGGACGCACCAGAAGTTACCGAACACTTTGACACATCTTTTGGAATGCGCCGCGTAGAGGTACGCAGTAAAACAGCGGACTCCCACTTAGGCCATGTTTTCCCAGACGGTCCGAAAGAGTTAGGTGGCTTACGTTACTGTATCAACTCAGCTGCACTCCGCTTCGTCCCAGCCGATCGCTTAGAAGAAGAGGGGTACGGGGAATATACATCATTATTTGAAAGCGCTTCTGAATAAGAGGCGTTTTTTCGTGCTGTTGGATACAACATGTATAGATTATAGATGTTAACTATTTAAATCATCTTAAAATTGTCAACAGTGAACGGTTAAAACAATCCGGTGCGAGCCAAACTTCGCCGTATCCGAGCAAAAGCCCGAGGTGAACGGTCAAAAAGCTACGGTATCCGAGCAAAAAGTCGCTGCATCCGGTCAAAACCATCCGGTACGAGCAAAACCTTGCCATATCCGAGCAAAAGCCCGAGGTGAACGGTCAAAAAGCTACGGTATCCGAGCAAAAAGTCGCTGCATCCGGTCAAAACTATCCGGTGCGAGCCAAACTTCGCCGTATTCAGTCAAAAGCCTACAGTGAACGGTTAAAAAACATTTATTTTTAGCTGAAATACAAGCAAATGAGAAGATAAGTTTACAATCTGGAGACCGATTTTTAAAGTTAACCGTGATGCTTGAACATTAAAATGTATATAGTCTAAACTAAAAAAGATTGCCAAATAGTAGATTGAATGTATGCTTTATAAAAGCGAGTAACATGTACATTTGCAGCAGTTGTAAATATTGTTGGGAAAATATATTATAAAACAAAAAGTGAGGTAGCGTATGAAATCTTTTTATCATTATGTATTAACATATCGCGGCGCGCGGGATGACAAAGGGCGCTTTGCAGAGGCCATGTTTCATGATTCGATCTTTCCAAAAACCGCAACGGACTTTAATGAATTAAGCGCCTATATCGAAATGCAAGCGAATGCAGATTTAGCAACTTCTGTATTTGATGAATTATGGGATACATATGCAATAAAGTATGGTTTATAAGCGTAAATTGACAAACTACTCTAACATTTCCTTGCAAGACGTCTAACCTTGCATCTATAAAGAAAACACAGTATGATAATGGTGACAAATAACTGAAATGAGGGATTATGATATGAGTATCCATATTGCGGCAAAACAAGGTGACATCGCTGACATCGTATTATTACCAGGAGATCCACTACGTGCAAAATTTATCGCAGAAACATTTTTAGAAGATGTAACTTGTTACAATGAAGTACGCAACATGTTAGGTTTTACAGGTACATATAAAGGAAAACGTGTATCTGTACAAGGGACAGGGATGGGCGTACCATCGATCTCTATTTATGTAACAGAGTTGATGCAAGAATATGGCGTACAAAAATTAATCCGTGTTGGTACGTGCGGCGCGATTCAAAAAGACGTGAAAGTACGTGATGTTATTCTAGCGCAAGCGGCTTCAACAGATTCACGTATGAACCAAATCATCTGGGGCGGCGGTATTGACTTCGCGCCAACAGCGAACTTTGATTTATTATACAAAGCATACAATAAAGCGACAGAAGCTGATCTAAACGTAAAAGTAGGTAACATTTTCACAGCGGATATGTTCTACTCAGATGAAGAACAAAATGAAAAGCTTGCTAAATACGGTGTATTAGCAGTAGAAATGGAATCTGCAGCCCTTTATACATTAGCAGCGAAATTTGGCCGTCAAGCATTATCCATCTTAACTGTATCTGACCATATCTTAACAGGTGAAGCAACATCATCTGAAGAGCGTCAAACAACGTTCTTAGACATGATGCGTATTGCATTAGATGCAGCGATTGCAGAGTAAGAGTAGCAAGGGTTTTACAATTTACAGATAACGGCGAGTGACCAAAAGTGACCAAATCGACTAGATGAGGTGACGAAAAAGGTCACTCGCTTTTTCTTTTTGGTCATTGTCGATATGACTGTACATATTCAATGTTTCTTGGATATTTGCATGTCCAAGCTACTCTTGAATGACTTTAATGTTTACGTCTTTAGCTAAACAAAAGAACTTATGTGAGTCTATTTTATGCACAAGCCCAAGATTGATCTGTGATGGCTATTGTTTCAATTAATTAGATGGGGATAATAGTCCTTGTTAACGTTTTAATTTTTCATTGATTTCTTCCAATAATATGGATTGCTTTTTTAATTGTTTCGTTGTACTAATAGCAAACCAAAGGAAGAAGATAATTGGAACAATAGAAAATAATAATCCGAAAATCGAGAAAGCACTAAATAAAATATCTCCTGTATTAAAGCTATTCAAAATTCAAATCCTCCTGCTTTTTTAACTAACTGAAAAATTTTTCTATATCAAAATTGTAACATAGCAGAGTTTGAGTTGGTAGAGAAATGGTAAATGTGAAAGGAGTACAATTGCTTTTTATTGCAGTGCGGTAGGATAAGCTCTAATGCTGTAACTTTGAGTTAGCTTACAACAAAATCGTAGCAAGCTCTTTGGAGTGTTTAACGAGCCTGTGAATGTTGAAAGTGGAGTAAAGGGATCATTTACACAGGTTGTCTGAATGTAACTTCAAAGCTATGTGTGGTGCTGTAGGAGTGGTTGACAAACCATAACAAAAGGACTTGTGTGTAATTTTAAGCACAAGTGTAATCTTGAGGGCTATGTCAAAGTGGCATCATTGATTTAAATATCGTCTTTATATTTTTTTACGATAGAGATAGTTAATCGAATAGCATAATAAACTCCATAAATCATAGCTAATAGTATAAAGAAAATTATTATTTGAACTATCCATGCTCCCATCATTTGTCCCACCTTAGTGTTAAAGTCTTAAATTACTGCGCTTTTCTTTAATAACTGAATAATCAGTTGTTTGGTATATTGTAACATGTTTCTCAATGTTAGTGCGAGATGAAGCGTAAGCCTATAAAGCAAGTTATGATGAGATTGCTGTAGCACATCATTAAGTTTGTTTGCATTGTGTCACGCAGAACAGCTCTTAACTAGGCACATACTTGGATTGCGTGTATTGCTCTCAGATTAGTTCTAATGATATGAGGTATAACAAGAAAAGCTTTGCTGTTACTCCTAACCGACACGATAATTCTAAATGGTTTAGAAGTCTATTCAATAATAAAGCCCAGCTATTCATGGGAAAAATATTTATCAAACAATCGGAAGTATCATAAGTCAAAGTATATATAAGGAGAAATGTATTATTAACTAGGTTGTATGATTTTGTCCATATATTTTCATAGAGGAACTAAGTACGGGAGCTATGTGTGACTTCATATAAACTAGTATGTGATGGTATGATAAAAACACTTGCTATATGAAAGTCAATCATGAATGCAAGTCTATCTTATTAAACTAAAGTACCACTCGTTAGTGAAATATCATTGCCTTTATTGGTGGTAATCTTGTGAATTTAGGAAGTCCTCAAGGTAATTGTATCTTCCTATTAAATCAAAACTTTTTTTGTCATCATTAAATTGAATTACTAATATTTCGCCCTGCATCCCTGAATTCAAATTGGTGTCAATAATTGCTAGTCTATCTGCTCCAAGTTGCACCACCGTTTCACCGTTATAATCATTTATATTAAGGGAAGAGGGAAAATTAGATTGAAATGATGGTATTGGCTTGAATGCAATAAGTATTAAACATATTAAAATGCCTATCATTATTCTGTTTTGTTTATTATCAGACATAAAATCCTCCTCGTATACATCCTTTTAATAGAAAAAATGATTAATATTGTAATATTATGTAAAATTGGTACAACTCTATTTTTACGAAAAAACATCATTGTAATTTAATATAGACTTTATTAAAGATGTAGCAGAGGGGGAGGAGAGTTCATTTACTATCATGTACATTAAATTTAACTTGTCCCTCAATATGATAATTTTTTTCTGCATGATCACCTATCACAGAGAAGTCTACATAAGCATTCACAATGGATAGCAGCATAATATGTCTCATCTCAACTCTCCGTTCGTCCTGTTAACACACATACTTCTTTACTACATAAATAGATGTTATAAATAAAATAATTAGTATAAATACAACTACAAGGGGAGCATTATTAAAACCACTGCCACCTAATGTAATACAAAGGGCTCCTAAAATTATTTGACTGCCACCTAAATATTGAGCAACCTTTTCTTTATCCTTGACGTTTTTGTTTTTTATAAATGTCACTAGTTCAATGCGTTCTTGAACACCGATTACATAACCAAAGAAGAGTAGGATAACGCCGATTATGATTAAATCTATACTCATTTTTTATTCACCTGCCCGAAAATTTTGATCTCCACGACATGACAATTTGAGATTGATTATAAAATTAAAGTTATAGTGATATAGCGTTGTGTGGAGCTTGTGACTGTTTGTTCCAAGGGTGACAGAAGGTATTTCTTTCATCTGCAAATAAGAAAAAATAGATTGTAATACAAAAGTCTGTAATGGTGTTTACTTGAGTTAATTTCATAATTCCAAACCCTTGTCTCCCAAGGGTTTCAAAACAATAAAAAATGGGCACCTCCCCCAATT
>NZ_JBYQFK010000021.1:0-79486 GCF_057837305.1 Lysinibacillus sp. RU7
TACCTCAACTAAAGCAGTGAAAACAGGTGATGCCGTCTACTGTGGAACGGTTGAAAAAGCTTAAGTTTACAGCTATGTGGCTTCAGCCTCCTCGTCGCTCGTACCTCACTCCTACGGGGTCTTCAGCTCATGCGATTCCCGTAGGAGTCTCGCCGATTCCGCTTCAATCAACTGGCAAGTCATTTTTGATCGCGTTTTTCTAAGAAATACTCCTATAAAAGGGATTTTTTTTACTGTAAATACACTTGATTGAGTACAATAATCAGTTGTTAAAAATAAAGAGAGATGCTAATCCATTTCGGTAGAGGCTAGGCAATTATACATGCAAACGGAAAGAAAATGATTTCTTTTAAAGAAGAGAAATGTTTTTCTAGTATATCGAGAAGTATTCACTTTTTGCCGTAGCGCGCCATCGCCACAGGAGCCAAGCGCTTTACTTTGCGACGAAAGCTTAGCGTCAGGAGCAGGAACAGGAGATCCAAACAAGCCACGCCTGTTTTAGCTCCTGTGTAGGCTGTGGCAAAGCGCGGAGGCTATGATATATGTCTTTTGCTATTCAATTGGTATTTTTGGGATTTATTTTTGCTCATTCAGAGTTGAAAGCTAAATGTATAATCGGCAGGGTGCACCATTTCTACTTTAGCATTTCCCCAATCAATGTCTCCTAAGATATTTTGTGCTTTTTGCACTTGTTTCATGTCAGTAATCTCTTTGAAGTCTTCATATTTAGTTTCATTCCCAATGCGTTTTTCACTTTTATAGTTTGTTCCTCATTGCCTATTGAATCCGAGTAACTTGCAATCAAAATTGAAATAATACCAATAAAAATAATGAAGTATTTAGAATGTTTCAACGTTCCTCCCCCTTAATAGAATAAGACGTTTTTTTACTGAGAGAAGTCATGAATATTGGGCATATTAGTTAATGTAGGGTTGTGTGCAATTCGGGCATTCTATAAAAGAGGTGACACAATGGCAATTACACAAACGGCAATGTTCCCGCAGTTTAAAGATCACATTAAAGCTTTACCAATTGATTATACGGATGACATGTTACTAAATGAAACGTTTTTGTTGGACAAAGATCAGGAGAAAGGGTTGGAAATTTACTATGCGCCATTTGAATATGTGAATCAACGAGCGAAAGTCATCATTGTTGGCATCACACCCGGTTTCCATCAAATGAAACGTTCCTACTCGACGGTGATTAAAACGACAGGAACAGACGAAGAAATCTTGAAGAAAGTAAAAGAAGAATCCAGTTTTCATGGATCGATGCGAAAAAACTTAGTGGAGATGCTAGACGAGCTGAAGCTAGCTCATTATTTAGGGATTGGGACGACTGAGCAACTATTTAACGTATATCATCATTATTTGCAAAGTACATCCGTTTTACCACATGCGGTCTTTTATAAACGAAAAAATTATAACGGTGCTACACCTAAAATTAGCTCAAACGAGTTGCTACGAAAATATGTACACACTTATTTTCCAAAGAATATCGAAGGAATAGAACATGCGCTACTTATCCCATTAGGTGTTAATGTACAGGCTGTTGTAGAAGAATTGATGAGGGCAGGGCATATAAAGCCGTATCCATTATTAAGGGGATTTCCTCATCCATCAGGCGGAAACGGCCACCGCTTGAAACAATTTACAACAAACAAAGAGCAAATGGCCGAAGTGATAAAGCGATTTTTCGAAACAGTTAAATATAGATAAAATGAAGTGCTATTCAGCAGAAGATGGAGATTCTTCTATATATTCTTCTTTATACGGCTTAGTATTGGATTGGCGATCTCGAATCTCTTTTGCTAATGTAAGTGTTGTGAACGTACAGAACAGTAGCCCCATCCAATAATATCCTTTTTCTAAAAGTACCCATGTTGTGTTATAGACGGCAATCATACCGATTAAAAACGCTGCAATGAAGGAAATCCACGTTAGAAAAACAAATTCGGTCCCAGTTTTTCCTCCTTCTCGTCTATTACGTAAGACGTTTACAAGTGCAAAGGATGAATAAGTAAGCCAGCCTAAGCAAATGGTATAAAATCCACGCTCTACAAGCATCCAATCATCATTATTCCAAATACTAATTAAGACAAAGCAAAACGAAACAAGAAACCCAGCCCAACTAAGAAAGAAAAATTCTTTTTGTTGCATCATGTACACTCCTTTGTTTTACAATATGTGGCCTTTGATTATGTAGTACCTTAACGAAACTAGTAGCTTTACTTCTAAAATAATGAATGAGAGATTACCGGTTGCAGCGAATCGTGCGTTCTATTCAAATAACTAAATCCGTAATATAAGGTAACATATTCGATGAAGGGGAGTAGCGAGTGAAGAGAAGATTACTAACTACATTCGGCACGTTCATTGTGCTAATAATTGTGTTCTTCTGGCTATTTGGAAATGATGAAACCAATCAACATACAGCGTCTAATCAACTAGAAGAATATGCACCGGGGGAAGATGAACAGCTAGGGGAGCTTGCTTTTACTGCTGCAAGTGAGGTGCTAAATAGGGAAGACTTTGGCAGGCTCGTGATGTTAATGAATCCCCGAAGTCCAGAGCCGTATCTTGAAATCATCTTGGCTGATCTAGATGAAATATCAAATGAAAAGGCACGGCAATTGCAGCAACTTGTAGCAGAAGCGGTTTATGCAGAAACGAATAAGGATTTTTCGATTACGATTCGCACGGAAAGTGGCGAAGAACGGCTAGACAAAGAATGGCAACCAATTTTTTCGATCATCGGAAACGAGACAGAGAAAAAATTTGAGGCCTATCGAGGTTTTGCACATTCCTTCTCCCCAGCACCACTCGAAATTATTATTAAAACGCATTTATCCAATTCATCACAACAGCAAGCAAAGGAAATAAAAGCATTTGTCGCTGCATTAATCGAAGAACATCGGCAAGCGCTATCGGTAGAAGATATTCCTTACGAAATTATTATCCGAGACAAAGATAATCAACCATTTCACGATATATAAAGAACGTTTTCGCCATTGCTCTCCTACAAGGTGCAATGGCTTTTAAACACTAGTAAACAGCTTCATATGTTTTCACAAACTTCGCTAGCTCGTTTTTGTCCGTAATGAGCGGAATTTGCTCCTCGAATACTTGAATCGCCACATCATAAAATCCCATATAAAACTCCGCCAATTTAAAGCCCTCTTGTTGCAAAGCTTGCAATATCGAAAATGCCTTTTCTATATCATTCTCCGTAAGCTCTTGTGCGATATGAATATTTACGTCCCACCATGTATAAGCTTTATGCTTCTCTAAAGGAAGGTTCACTGGTAATGTCTCATCAAATCGTAGTCCAATCGATAGACCATCAAACCCTTTGTAATATCGTTTAATAATAGGCGAGATAAGCTGGTCTCCGTGATGAGTCCAATATTCATCACCATACATATCTTCTACTATTCCATCACTAGATGTTTCCACATAAAAGGAAACCCCTGTTGTTTTAGCTGTCGCTGTTGTAAAATAACTGCCTCCATATAGCCAGTCAAAACGAATAGAACTAAGCTCAAATTCATCCTTATACCGCTCTTCTAAATAATGATCCATATGTTGTTTCATTTCATTATGTTTCCAAGGTAGCCCATATGCTAGATAGATATAACCGACAACACTTAACATAAAAAATAGTGAAATACCGATTCCTACGATACGAGAAAACCAATGCATGGTCATTACCTCCCGCTACTAAGAACGAGCTTGAAATAATGTATTTGAATTAGCTCTCTTCATCAATATATCATCATTGCTAATAAATGTAAAAATAATTCTAATTATTCGCTCATCTCGAAAGTGAACCCATAGAGATATACATATATTTGTAATGTTTTAGTGATAAGGCATACATACCGTATAAAATTATTCAGTCGTTGCTTTATGGATTCTTTTTAAAACAACCCATAGCAAAAGTAAATAGATAGGATATAAAGTAATGACCGAAATAATATTTAATAAAAGGGGTGTAGTTCCCATATCCGCAATTTTTGCCACCGTAGAGAACCAATCAACGATAAGAAATAGGAATAATCCACTCGCTACTAATGAAATGAAGAAGCCATATCCAAGATCTTTCGATTTTTTCGTAATAATATAGCCGATTATGGTAGAAAGAATGATGGAAACTAGAACCGAGATAGGGTATAACGTTGTAATTGTTTGAATAGGCATATGCTTTTCCTCCTCTTACGATTATTTCTAAATAATTTAAGTATATGAGACGACACCCCTTAATTATTATAATGAAATAAAAAAATACAAATATTAGAAAAAGGCGTCTTTGAGTTTAATGCTAACTTCTATTTACATTATGAGGAGAATAACATTATGACACACTATGGACGTTACCTATTCCATAAAAAACAAACTACTTTTCTATATAAAGTTGAACAGAATGTTGTTTTGACTAGTTTTATTCTAGATTTATTAGTGATTCAAGTTATACTAGATAGAGTGAAGAAAATTGTAACTGGAGAGATAAATAATGGAAATGGAAAAATATCAACGAATGATTTATAAGCGTATATATGATACCTTTCAATCATGGAATAAATCAGACTTTATAAGTGAACGGGAAATCTATAGCTTTCTTCATAGTTTAAAAGGAACGGCTGGGTCAATTGGATTACATGAATTATCGAGCATGGGTAGTGAAAAGCTAGAATCTTTAACAGAAATTAGCGAAAAGCAATGGAGTAGGAAGGAATGGAAAAACTATCTTTCACCCATCATTGAAGCAATATGCTTTTATCAAACTAATTATCCTATACAACCGTTAGACAATACACTCGTACAAGTGACGAGTTATGCTGCTAATCGAGAATTTATTTTAGTAGTTGACGATGATGTTATCTTTATTTCGTATATTAAAACAGTGTTAGAGGAACAAGGATATGCTGTGATTGTGGCCCATAATGGCAAGCGGGGGTTAGAGTTAATTTACGAGTTACGACCTTCCATTGTGTTTTTAGATATTATGCTACCGGATATCAATGGTTTTTCGATTTTACAAAATATAAAAAAAATAAATAAAGATCGTATGTTTGTCGCTGTGATGAGTGTAAATGATAACAAAGAAAATCGACTACGGGCATATGAGATGGGTGCTTTAGATTTTATCGCCAAGCCAATTGATCAAGAAATATTAATTGCTTATGTAAAAAATCGCTTAGCTTATAAAAAGGAATTAGAGCATTCGATTGTCATAGATGAATTAACACAAGTGTATAATCGTAAATTTATGGATTCCCAGCTTCAAAAGTTAATTCAGCTGTCTACTCGAAACAATGAGCCCTTTTCAGCTGTGATTGCTGATTTAGATTATTTTAAAAAAGTAAACGATACATATGGACATTTAGTAGGCGATGAAGTGTTAAAAGGGTTTGCCGCGTTAGTGAAGGACGCAAAGCGTGAGCAGGATATTTTTTGTCGCTACGGTGGTGAAGAATTTGTCTTTTTAATGCCACAAACATCTGGTGAAGAGGCATATCGGGTAATGGAAAGAATTCGAACACTGATGGAACAAAAATACTTTGATGGCAACGGTACAACCTTTCAGGTGACATTTTCAGCTGGAGTAGTAGAAGCGACTGCTGCTAATTTACATCCAAAAAAGTTGCTGGAAGAGGCCGATCAGGCGCTGTATCATGCCAAGCAATCTGGAAGAAACCAGACAATCGTGTTTAATCATATGACAAAAGGCATCAAGAAGAAAGTGAACATAAAAGTGATTGTCATTGATGATGTGTCCGTCATTCGAAGTCTCATCGTCAACTACTTCAAAAATTGGGAAGTAAGTGAGCAGTATGAGATTGAAGTCATGGATTTTAGTGATGGAGTCAGCTTCTTAAATGCCGATTGGTATAAAGAAAATAGTAAATATATTATTTTACTAGATGGGATCATGCCAAAAATGGATGGTATTGAAGTCCTGAAAAAAATAAGAGAAAAACATTCATCAAGTGATGTGATCGTTTCGATGTTAACAGGTCGAAAAGGTGAAGAGTATGTCCTACAGGCGCTAGAAAACGGTGCGGATGATTATATTGTCAAACCATTTAATATAGCCGATGTATCCAATCGAATCATCAGTTTAATTAATCGCTTATTTATGTAATGTAGAACAAAAGGGGATTTAGTAATGAAAAGAATATTAGTAGTGGATGATGAAGAAATTTTGCGTATGCTTATTTGCGATACGCTGGAAGATTTAGATTGTGAAATTGATGAAGCAGAAGACGGGTTAGAGGCACTGCAGAAAATCAATCAACAAACATATGATTTAATTGTGCTAGATTATATGATGCCAAATTTAACTGGGGTCGAAGTGATAGAGCGGCTGCCTCATCATATAAAAGAAATGACGCCCATTTTAATGCTCACGGCGAAAGCGCAAGAAGCAGATCGTCAAATCGTTTTAGAAAAAGGAGTGCATTATTTTATGTCCAAGCCATTTAGCCCAGTGGAACTAATGGGGCTAGTGGAGGAGATTTTACATGTATAAAAATTTTCCGTTACTTAAAAACAATATTCGTAATCAATTCTTTAAGATGTTATTTACTTTAATTATCGTTTTTATTGTGATGGTCATTATTTTTTTCCTCTATGTGAAATCTAGCAATGAGCGTTTAACAAACGAACGAGAGGAAGTTAGTGCAAAAGCGCAAATTGTGAGTGATTTAGCAGAAAGTTACAATGGTATATTTTTCCGAGCGAGAGGGTATTATGCATTTCAAGACGAGCAAGAGCTGGAATTATTATATGACAATTTAGAAAAATTCGAATTGCTTTTAGGTGAATTTGCTCAATTTCCGCTAACAAAGGAAGAAAAAGTGATTTATGCGGAGTTAATGGAGTTTCATCAAGAGTATAAGGAAGTCATTTTACCTAAAGCAATCAGCTATGTTGAAGTAAGTGATTATAAGTCGTTAAGAGAACTTTCTAGCAGTGGTACCAATGACCTTGTCAATAAATTTGTCGCTTATACAAAAGAATATAATAAGCAAACAGAGAATGATTTAAAACAACTATTTTCAAAAACATTGAAACAAGCGCAACAAATTACATTACTATCCTTACTTTTAGGTGGATTAGTATTGCTTTTTGTCGGAATGATTATGCGAAGAGTATTGTTAAACTTAATCCAACCGATTGAAAAACTAACAGCTGCGACGAATGCGATTGCTTCTGGGCGTTTCATTGACCTCGGTAACCTTGTCCAAAAAGAAGATGAGCTAGGGATTTTAGCTAATTCATTTTATAAAATGACGCTATCTATTCAAGAAAAGGAAGAAGTGCTCACAACTCAAAATGAAGAACTAATGGCACAGCAAGACGAATTACAAGGGAACCAAGATCAATTACAGCATTCTCTTGATCAATTGCAAAAGTTCAATCAATTAAATCACGTGTTGACCTTTACATTAGATAAACAAAAACTGCTAGCAGATTTGCATAAATATTTAAATGATATTTATGCATTTGATACGAGTATTTTGTATTTAGTAGAAGGTCAGTTATATGTATCGAAAGGATTAACAAAACAATCCGCCGATTTGCTTGTAGAAAATTTTAATCAGGATAAACAAGTTCGATTAGAACAAGAAAAGTCTTTTGTGATTACCCGTGAGGTAACGCTAACATCGCAAGACATTGCACAGCAGTCTTATTTTGCATATGACCTCTATTCCTCCGTCTTAAATTCTGAAGGACGCTTAGTGGCGGTGATGATGGCTACGCGGGAAGGGCATAAGTATTCAACGCAAGAAATCGAAGAGATAAACGGTTTAATGAATCGTGTTTCGATAGCGTTCGAACGTATTTTAATGTATGAAGAAGTTGAGCGATCTCGACAATTAAATCAAAATATTATTGATACAGTCAATGAAGGCATTCAATTTGTTTCGCCTACGGGAGATGTGGTCTTAATTAATGAGGCATTGTCTCGCATCATCCGCTACCACCATAAAATGGACAATCAACATGTTGCTCAATGGCAGTGGCTCAAGCATTTTGAAGCGATTACAGATCAGCCGGAAGAATTGACGTTCTTCTTCAAAAATGCTGTTGTAGAAGACTTTGAAGATACTCGAACGATTCGCTATTCCATTTTAGAAAATACACCTGTTTTTGTGGAAGTCTATGCAACAAGTGTATATGAAGGGCAAGAAAAAATAGGTACGATGTTTGTGCATCGGGATATTACAAGAGAATATGAAGTAGACCAAATGAAGTCAGAGCTTGTGAGTACGGTTAGCCATGAGCTACGTACACCGTTATCGAGTGTTTTAGGCTTTACAGAACTTCTATTGACAAAAGAATTGAAACCTGAGCGTCAAAAAAAATATATTGAAACGATTCATAAAGAAGCCATTCGTTTAACGAATCTTATCAATGATTTTTTAGACTTACAAAGAATGGAATCAGGCAGACAACAGTATAAGATGGAGCAGCTATATATAGATGAGCTGGCGATGGACATTGTGAATCGCTTTCGTCATGAAGAGCATCATCGTGTGCATTTAGTGGATAAGGCTAAGACGGTGAACATTATGGGCGATCAAGAAAGATTAGTACAACTATTAATCAATATTATCGGGAATGCCATTAAATTCTCTCCGAATGGAGGAGATGTGGCTATTACGCTTGAGAATGTCCCAAATCGTGTGCAAATTAGCGTAAAAGATCAAGGAATCGGTATTCCACAAAATGAAATATCAAAGCTATTCCAAAAATTTAAACGTATTGATAATAGTGCAAGGCGAAAAATTGGTGGTACAGGACTAGGTCTCGCAATTTGTAAAGAAATTGTCACGCAACATGGTGGCGATATATGGATTGAATCAGAAGAAGGGCAAGGGACAACGGTTTACTTTACATTACCAGTACATCATGCAAGTCAAACACTAGAGGAAATGAACGTAGCAATTGATGAAACAGGCTTAAATGTGATGATAGTGGAAGATGATTTAAGCTTAGCCTTACTCCTATCGGAAGAATTAAAGAGTAAAGGGTTTACAGTCATTTATCACGATAATCCGAGACGAGCATTTGAAGAAGCGTTGCATACACCACTCGTTGGGATTGTCATCGATTTAATGCTAGGGGACGATATAAAAGGTTGGGATTTAGTGCAATTATTAAAAGAGACAGCGCAAACAAGTACGATTCCAATTATTATTTCTTCCGCTTTAGACGAATCAAAAGAATATGTAGAAAAGTTTAAAGTTGAAAAGTATTTTACAAAACCATATCACCCAGAAGAACTTTCTAAAATACTCGTAGCATCCGTATCTGCTAGATTAAGTAACGAAAATATAGTAATAAACCATCATCCATCGAATGTCTAGTAAAACAATAGTTGCTTTTTTTAAACACATTGGGTACATCGCCCAATGTGTTTTTCATCTAGTAAAAATAATGGTTCCTACAAACACCCATCTTACTGCATAATCGTCACAATTAGCCCACCCCTATTATCACCTGAAACCTTATACGAATGTGTCGCCGGTACGGGAATTTGTAAAGATTCTTGTAAGTCATAGTAAAGCACTTTGTAGGTGTGACCTTGCATACGGCTTGTAATGGACTTTTCCTGCTGTAAATGACTTAAATATTCCTCCAAAGTCCAATCATTTTTGGTGATGATGTCGCTATGCGGCAAGCCAACATAACGAAAATGCCAAGGCTCATGCTGGATACCCGTAATATATGATTTGTTCGGCGGATAGCGTAAAATAAAGCCGTATTGTGCTGCATGTCGTTTTAGCCAGGTTGCTTCCTCTGACCCCTCCATTTTTCCTGTCGTGGAGCCGATATCAACAGATAGACCGACATTATGTTCGCTATAACCCGCAGGCAGTGCCAAATCAGCCCCCATTGTGTCAAAAAGCTGCTGCTGTACTGCATCACTACGATAGCTACTATTCACGATAAAATTCGTGACACCATCTTGATTAGCAGCCTCCAACATGGCTGAAAAAGGTTGTAAAATTTGTGTAGCCATTTCAATCGTAGGGTCGAAAGAAAAGCTCGTCGTATTTAATGTAGATAACGCTACTAAATCGTTCGGTATTGCGCGTTCACTCATAGGATACTCACTATTCACAAGCAATAAATCGCCAAAGTGAGTAGCCTCTTCGGTCACAGTCATTTCTGAAAATCCAATATCCTCAATCGAATCTGTTGAGGTGATTTGATCTATGCCGATATAACTAAATAAAATCAATAATATGAACAGGAATAATTTCTTCATCGGTCTATCTCCTAAATGTTTTAATACGAGCATATCGTAGGACATTTAAGAAGTAGTAACGGACTTTCTGAAGATTTTCTTAAGAATGGTTTAATAATTTTTGTATACTCAGTATTTACATTAATTAGCGATAAATGGCGCTTGATGTATATAGGTTTGATCTTTCACTTGCTTGATGATAAAGGCGGCTATGTCTTGGTTTGTTATTTTACTACCTGGCATATCTGTGAGGTGTTCTTTTATGGCATCCGTTGCTTCTTCATCAACGACAAAGGGAAGCCGGATTAATGTCCATTCAATGTGTTTATGGTCGACAAGAAAATGCCATTCTTTTTGCTTATCTGCTAGCAGTTTAGATAAGAAAATTTTAAACAGTGTAGCACCTATTTTATTTAGCAAGCTCTTTCTGTCTTGTTCAATCGTGAGCGATCCGCCTGTAACACCGATATAACGTTTAATTTGTAAATCATCCATGAGAGTAAACACGTTTTTAGTTACTTTACTATAGAGAGGATTTGCTTTAACGGGCTGACCAAATGCATTAATGACGATTTGAGTACCTGCTAATAACTTTTGGAGATCTTGTAAGTTATGTACGTCGCCTTTTATAATTTTGATGCCATTTTCTATAGGAGTTAAATTGCCTGGGTTTCTCACAAGCATTTTGACTTGATAACCACTTTGTACTGCTTTTGTCGCAATATAACGACCTACTTTCCCCGTTCCGCCAATAATCGCTATTGTATTTATTTTGTCCATAAAAGCACCTCCGATAGTTTACTTAGTTATACGGATAGAATTGGTTGTTAGTTTCAATTATTTGGAATAAATTAATAGGGGAGAAATGAGATTCATGTGATGACATATTCAATAAGATTTCGCGCGAGTGCATGAATTGTACAGAATGATACGATTTTGTTAGTCGAGTTCCAAAATGAAAATGGACTTCATTTAAATGAACTGTCGCAAGTAGTACTGTACCGGAAGAGAACGATTAAATTTATAGAAGAACAATAATCGAAAGAATATATGTAAGTAATGGAGGGAATCAAATGGAAAAGGCAGTCGTACTATTACACGAGATTTATGGGGTAAATGCCCATATGCAACAGTATGCAAATGAGTTTATCGCCTTAGGTTATGATGTGTATTGTCCCAATTTACTTCAAGTAGAGCAGCCTTTCTCTTATGAAGAGGAGCACCAAGCATATGCCTACTTTATGAACCAGATTGGTTTTGAACAAGGCTTTGCAGAAGTTGAAAAAGTAATCGTTCAATTAAAAGATACATATAAAGAAATCCATATTGTCGGCTTTAGCATCGGCGCTACGATTGCGTGGCTTTGTAGTGAGCTAACAGGAGTTACATCGATAGTAGGGTATTACGGCTCACGCATTCGAAACTATTTAGCCATAAATCCACTATGTCCGGTCTTACTTATTTACGGCGAATCGGAACAATCATTTGATGTAAAAACCTTGGTGGCGCAATTAATCACGAAAAACATACAAGTGCAAACGTGTGAAGGGCATCGCGGGTTTGCTGATCGATACTCGTCACACTTTAATGAACAATCGAGTGCTCAAGCATTGTCCGTGGTGAAGGAATTTGTAGTAGGAAATGGTGTAACTCTTTCTTGATAGTTGAGTCTAATTCTTAAATGACGTAAGGGGGGATGGTTTGGATGAAGAAATGCTTGCTTATTGTGCTTATGTTCGGCTGGTTAGTAACAGCCTGTAGTGAAAAAACACAATCGTTAGAAGCTTTTTACACAGAGGAAGGAATTGAAAGTGTAGATAAAGTTGTCATCTTGGATGGCAGTACCGGCTATACAAAAACGCTAACGGATATAGTCCAAATCAACGAATTTCTAGCCTCAGTAAAAGATATCGAATTTTCCCCTCAAGACAATCAAGAAAAGCGAGTAGGATTTTTGTATGCGATTACCTTTTATGATGGAGAGGTACAATTCAACTTCTCGTTAAATCAGATTGACGATACATACTATGATACGAACCCTGATATTTATCCAATCGTTGATGAATATTATAAACGGTTGGAAATAGAGGGAAAGGGGCTTTGGTAGAGGTGTGTTATTATTGTAAACTGAAGGGAGACAAGAAATGGCATTCTATTTTGTGATGTATTGGCATTATCTCGTCATGCTTATGCTAATTATGATTTTAGCTACAGTAATTAGCTTGCTTTTTCCACGTTTACCTTCGTATATTCTACTTATCGTAAGCGGTTTAATGGGATATGGCTATTCGATACTTACCTATTTAGAAGCCGGCATGTTGTTTATTATTGTGATGAATCTTTTCGTAGCATTAGTGCCTATTTTGCTGATTAAATACCTACAGTTCTTAAAAAGAAAAGCTATTGAAATGGAGCAACAAAATATTTAGCGATAAACTTATATAGTTGCAAAACACGGTCTAGCAGTATGAATTGTTAGGCTGTTTTTCTTTGAAATTCGTTCAAAATAGGAAGGGGTTTATTCATTTATCGTTTATATATTCTGCCTTTTTCCAATTCATGTATAATAGAAATAAGTTACATGATTCTTTTTCTACATATTAAAGGTAGAGAAGAAGGAGGTCAGAGGTGTACGATGGGTGCTGCAATTATTTATATTATTATTTTAATTTTGTTTCTAATATTTGCGATTTTCTTATCGAAAGGAAAGGGAGCCTTTTTAATCGCAGGCTATAATACGTTACCAGAAAGTGAAAAAGCTAAGTATGATGAAGTGGCACTTGCCAAATTTATGGGTAAGGTAATGTACGGTTATTGCTTCAGCATCATGTTATGGGGATTGAGTGAGCTCATTAATCAGCAGTGGCTTTTTATCGTTGGGCTTGTGTTATTTATCGTATTAACGATTTTTACCATTGTATATGTCAATACGGGCAACCGGTTTAAGAAATAACGGAAGTTTTAACGCGCAGTAAAGAGAGAAGGGGACGTGTATATGTTTTTTGGGGATATGATGTTTAATATTGTGCCAATTTTTATGATTATTGTATTTGGGTTCATATTGTATACGATTTTTTCGAATGTAAAACAGGGGGTTAAAAATAATCAGTCTCCTTTACTAACTGTACCAGCAAAGGTCGTTTCGAAACGTACGCAGGTTCAAGGGGATCACTCGTATACAACGTATTACGTAACATTTGAAGTACAAAGCGGAGACCGTGTGGAGCTGAAAGTAGATGGTAGCGAATACGGGATGTTAGTGGAGCAAGATCTTGGTTTATTGTCCTTCCAAGGAACACGTTATGTATCGTTTGAGCGCCAAAAGTAAGTATAGAGAGCGCTTGTTCTCTATGCTTTTCTTTTGGAATAAACTAGCGTAATGAATATGTACTAATTGCTACATAGGTTGAAATTGTATCGTAGGAGGGGATGGCAGTGGGGGTCATTTCACTAAAGGATGTAACGAAAGATTACGGGCATGGACGTGGCATTTTTCATGTGTCCTTTGATGTACAGGAGGGCAGTGTGTTTGGCTTTTTAGGACCGAATGGCGCAGGGAAGACGACGGCCATTCGGCATATTATGGGTTTTTCGAAACCGCAAAAAGGGGCGGTTTATGTAAATCAACTAGATAGTTGGACATATGCCAGTCAAATTCAGCAAAACTTAGGCTATTTGCCGGGCGAAATTGCTTTACCAGAGCATTTAACGGGAACAGCGTTTATTCAAATGATGAAAAAATTGCGCGGCATGGAGACAGAGGATTATTTACATGAGCTACTGGATTATTTCGACTTGGATTGTCAGGGCGCTATTAAACGGATGTCGTTAGGGGTAAAGCGTAAATTAGCGATAGTAGTAGCTTTTATGCATGACCCCGACATTTTAGTGTTGGATGAGCCAACGAGTGGGCTAGATCCGATTATGCAAAAGCGCTTTATACAGTTTATCCAAAAGGAAAAGGCGCGCGGAAAAACGATTTTACTGTCTAGTCATATGTTCTCTGAGGTGGAGGCAACTTGTGATCATATTGCCATTATTAAAGACGGCGTTGTGGTAGCTACGTTTGATGTCGCGCAATTAAAAGAGACATTGCCCAAGAAATTTCAACTACAAATGCAAAATCAAGAAGCGTTAGTACAGTTGCAAAATCACCTAAAAGAAGTGGCTTCCATTGAGGAAATAAACGGAACAGAAATGCTGGTTTCTGTGCCTCGCCAGCATCTAACATCATTTATCCAGCGGCTCGCTTCATATCAAATTGAGAAATTTCATGAAATACCTTTCCACCTAGAAAGCTATTTTATGAAGTTTTATGAACGCTAGGGGGATTCAAATGATTAAGGTGAATCAGTTGACAAAAGATTATGGTGGTACAGGAATTTTTGATCTCTCGTTTGATATTCAAGAAGGGGAAGTTTTTGGCTTTGTCGGGACAAATGGTGCAGGGAAAACAACGACGATTCGTCATTTAATGGGCTTTTTAAAACCGCAAAAAGGTCATTGTGAAATTAACGGTCTGAACTGTTGGCATGAGGCAGCTGCGGTGAAGCAATTGGTCGGTTATATTCCCGGGGAAATAGCCTTTCCAGATGCCAAAACGGGCTGGGCATTTTTGCAGCAACAGGCGGAGCTAGTAGGACTCACGAATTTAGACTATGCCAAGCAGTTAATAGAAACATTACAGCTAGATCCTTCTGCTAATTTAAAGCGAATGTCAAAGGGTATGAAGCAAAAAACAGCGATTGTCGCGAGCTTAATGCATAATCCAGCGGTTTTACTGTTGGATGAGCCGACAACAGGACTAGATCCACTGATGAGAGCGGCATTTTTAGACATCATTAAAATGGAAAAAGCAAAAGGAAAGACCATTTTTATGTCGACGCACCTGTTTAATGAGGTGGAGGAGGTTTGTGATAGGGTCGCGATGATTAAACAAGGACGCATTACGGAAATTGTCAATACAGCACAAATTCTTCATCAGCAAAAGCAGCAGTTTACCATTCAATTTACAAATGTCTCAGATGCAGAAAAACTTCAAACAGAACAATTCAACGTGATAGCGTCAGAAGCGTCTAGCGTAACGGTGGAAGTGGCCGCGCAGGAGCTGAATCCGTTTTTACAATATTTAGGTAATTGTGAAATAGCTGATGTAACAGAACAAAGACCGACACTTGAAGCCTATTTTGAGCAGCACTATAAGGAGGGAGCGAAATGATCAATTCAACGATTTTTAAACAAACAATGAAAAGTAATCGAAAGCTATGGCTTATTTTTACAATTGTGCTTTGTGCGTTACAGCTAATATTTGTCACTTTTTTTGATAGTAGCACGTTAACAGGTATGGAGAATTTAGTGAAAGGAACCCCGTTAGAGAACATGTTAACGCAAACCTCCTTCCTTGGTATGCTTGCTCAAACGTATTATTCGATTCACGGTGTTATTTTTCCGCTTATTTTTGTTATTATGACGGCCAATAGCTTAATTGCTGCGCAAGTGGATCGAGGTTCAATGGCGTATTTATTGTCTACGCCGACAAAACGTAGCACGATCGTACTAACACAGGCAACCTATCTTGTCGTCGCATTATTTATGATGATTTTGTGGGAAACAATCGTTGGCGTATGCGCAATCCAACTTTTTCAGACAGAGGCGGATGTGGTGATTAGTGACTTTTTACTACTGAATGTCGGTTTATTTTTACTACTGAATGTCGGTTTATTTTTACTGATGTTTGCAACGAGTGGGATTTCTTTCTTCTTTTCGAGTTTATTTAACTTATCGAAAAATTCACTGGCATTTGGTGCAGGCATTCCACTGGCGTTTTTCTTATGTCAAATCGTGAGTACAGTGGATGCAAGTCTTGAAAATGTAAAGTATGTTACGATCAATGCGCTATTTGATACAAAGTCTATTGTGGCGGGTAACCCAGAATGGTGGAAGTTCGGTATTTTAGCGGTAGTCGGGATTGTTTTATTTAGTGCGAGTGTAGAAGTATTTAAGCGAAAGGATTTACCTTTATAGAAGAAAGGAGAAAACTCGAGTTTGACATGTGCTTTCTCCTTTTTAAAAGTTTATAACGTAAACGTCACAGGAGTATAGTTTGTTTGAATAATCCAAACCATATGATGCGCCTCTTCCCCCCAGTAATGCTCAAATAAATACGTAGGCTGACCGAATTTTTTTAGCCATACTGCTTGTGCAGTCGCAAAGCCACTATCCAAACAAAATTGCGTAATACCGTTCGCCTTTAAAGTAAGTATCATTGCCTTAATAAGGAGTGTGCTTAACCCTTTATTTTGATAGCTCGGTAAAATATAAATTGTCCCAACCTCATCCATGCCTTGCACGGCGCCTTTTGTTAGCTCTACGACAAAAGAATTTGCTTTATAAAGGCCAATTGTCCCGACGATTTTTCCTTCATGAATGGCTAATAAAAAATAGCGTTGTTGCCCATTTGTATATAAATCCTCTTGTAAATAGCGTTCCTTCGTATGCAATTCATCTTCTAAGTCGTCTGTTAAATGACTAATGCCATTTTTTTCGAATGTATCAATAGAGACGGTGCGGAAAAATGCCATTAATTCCTCCATATCATTTGCCCGCAATCGACGAATTTCAATTTGCATGCTGCTGTCCCCTTTATACTAAAATACTATTGTTTGTTGGGATATAGTCTATCATTTTTTATGTTAAAAATTCAACAATTGTTAGGAGATTATTAAGCCTACAAGGACTCTGTAACGTATTTCTTTTTCATTCGTCTAATCTCGAAACGGAGGTGTACGAAATGAAATGGTTATATAGTATTTTATTACTAATATTGCTAACGGCATGTGGAACGGAATCGATGAATAGGGAAAAAGTAGAGAATGTGACAACACAGGAGGTCAAAGAAGCACCGTTTACGCTACGGCTAGTGAGTGAAAAGGCACAGTATCAAGTAGGGGAGAAGGTAGATGTGCGGGCTGAATTAGTATATGAAGGAGAGGAAGAGGCCATCCAGATTGGTCATGGTGGGTCTTGGATTTGGCTTGAAACGACAAATTTGACAAAGGATTATCAATTTGGCGCGGCGATGAATGAGCCGTATATTATTACGCCGATGCGAAAGGCCGAGGTGTTAATGGAGCCTTACTATTTCTCAGGTGGGTCATATCATGAGGGGATGGAAGGCAATGTATATACCGAAGATGTGCTAGAGCAAATGAGTACGTTGGCGTTTCCCGTAGGCCAATATGAAATTAACGGACGAACGGACTTTGTCATTGAAGGGGAGCAAGGTGAAAAATACCAGCTAGAGGCAAAGATCATTTTTGAAGTGGTGGAATGATAGACTATCTAGATTGAGCAAAATGCGATTATTAGTAGTCAAAAGACGGGTAACCGAGCAAAACCTTGTCGTATCCGAGCAAAAGTATTTGGTGAACGAGCAAAATGCCCTTGTATCCGAGCAAAATACACAGCTATCCGGTCAAAAGACGGGCAACCGGGCAAAACCAGTTTCCAAGCGGTCAAAAATACATGGCGAACGAGCAAAACGATCCCGTATCCGAGCAAAACGCAAGGCTATCCGGGCAAAACCCCAAGCTCTGTTGTCAAAACCAACAAACCGAAGTAACCCCATCATGTAAACCACAAAAAAAGGATGAGCAGATGTCTCATCCTTTTAGTATAAAGGCGTCTCATTTTTGCACCACGACTTGCACAACATAGCATTTGCCCGTATGTAGTTGACCTTCATGGCGTGTAGTTTCGCCTATAAAGAAGTGTACTAAGTTAAATGGTTGTGCCCAGGCGAATACATCGCGTCCATTATACAGCCAGTCCACATCTTTTGGTCCACCTGTACCGTAAGCGAGTTGTTGATCTTCATATACTTCGAACATAAAGATGCCTCCTGGTTTTAAGGAGGTCATTATTTTATCGAGTACAGCATATTGCTTTTCTTTTGGAAAATGCCCGAAAACCATAAAGGCCCCGTCATATTGTGCTGTTAATAATGGTTCTTCGATTAAATCGACTAGCTTCGTTTGCACATGTACATTTCGTTCTTTTGCTAATCCTTTTGTTTTATCTAATCCTGATTGTGCATAGTCATAAGCTGTAACATTGTGCCCAAGCGAAGCTACATATACCGCGTTACGTCCTTCTCCTTCTGCATATGCTGCGACAGTAGAGCCCATTGGAAAACGGGAAGCGTGTTCTCGTATAAATTCATTTGCTTCTGTTCCGTATATATATTCCTGTTGTTTAAAGCGTTGATCCCACGTATTCATTTTTTATCACCTCGTATTTGTTGCGTGTACATCGTATAAAAAAGACCGCGCTGTGTAAGCAATTGTTCAAATGTACCGCTTTCTGCTAGTGTACCGTGGTCCATAACGAAGATGCGGTCCATTTTTGCTAAATCGGTCAGCTTATGTGTAATGAGCACAATTGTTTTATCTTTTCCTTTTGTCAGTAAAGTGTGAAATAAATGCCCCTCGGTTTGAGCATCTATACTTGTAAATGGTTCATCTAACAGCCATAGGTCACTATTTTTTAATAATACACGCGCAAAGGCAAGGCGTTGTTTTTCGCCACCCGATAAATTGCCGCCTTTTTCATATACAATAGCAGATAATGGTTTTGTTATAAATACTTGGTCAAGCACTTGCTGTAGTTCCTCGTCTGTGGCGGTTGGTTTTGCGAGCAATAAATTTTCTCGAATGGTGCCAGAGAAAAAGTGATTATGCTGTAATTGAATACTCATTTGTGCCCACAGTTCCTGCTTATCAATAGATTGCATCGGCTGTTCATTGATAAAAATCTCGCCACTGATCGGCTTGAGCTCATGAATTAGCAGTTGAAATAACGTCGATTTGCCCGAGCCACTTGGGCCCACAATTGCTACTTTTTCACCAGCAGCAATCGTACAATTAACATGTAAGATAGCTGAATGTAACGTATTGTGATACGAATAAGATACATTGTCACAGGTAATGTTTAGTGGCTTTTGCTTTATTAATGGCACGCGCTCCGTAGGCGAAGCAGGTGGCGCAATGGCATCTAATCGCGCGGTCGCTTCTTGTGCATTTTTATAATGACTAGGTAACATTGCAAGTGGGATGGCTGATTCAAATACCGTTAATGCTACTAGTATTAACATCGCGAGGTATAAGCCTTCTAAAGCACCGATTGACACAAAATAAGCTCCTATACTTACAATGAAAAATGCCGTTAATAAAGCAATAAACTGATTCCAAAAATGAGCGCTTTGTTCGTGATTAAGCTCTTGCTTTCTTAGTCGTGAATAATCGGTGCTGATGGTTTGTAATGACTGTTCCTTCGTTGCTAATTGGTGATGTAGCTGTAAATCACGATAGCCGTATAAATATTCTGTTGCTTCATTTGTAAAGGCATTTTTGACCGGCACAGCTGTATTCGATTTTTGGTAAATCAAGATGGCTGGCACGACTGTACTGGTGAATATAAAGCCAATCATCAAAATCAGTGCTAGCCAAGGTGAAAACAACAGTGTAAAAACAATCGTTGCGAAAAAAACAAATAGTGCAATAAACGGCGGATAGACGACGCGTAAGAAAAAATGTTGCAATAGATCCACGTCACTCGTAATCCGATTTAATAAATCCCCACTTTTATATGCATGCAATAAGTTTGTTTGGGGTAAAAGTTTTTTAAAAAAGCGCATGCGTACAGCACTCATAAAGCGAAATGTCACACGGTGTGAAATATAGCGTTCGGCATATTTACTCGCTGATTTGGCCACGCCGAAAAGCTTTAAAAAGGCCGTCAAAATTAAAATGCTATAAAAAGGAGGCATGAGTGCCGCTTTTGAAATGAGAAAGCCACTTTGTGCAAATAATGCCACTGCTGTAAGACCACTAATTGTACCAGCAGTCATCGCAAGTAGTACATCTTTTTTATCATGTAAAATCATCTGAATCAGTGCTTTCATCATACGTACCTCTTTTCTTCATATATTCGTAAAACGGGTGAGATGCCAGTTGTGCATGAGTGCCGCTCGCGCTAACTTGACCATGTTCAATAATATATAATGTATCGGCGTGCTGAATGCTCTCGAATCGGTGTGCGACCGTGATGACGGTTGCATGTTGACTAAATGTATACATCGCTTCTGTTAACAGTTGTTCTGTTAACACATCAAGCCCTGCCGTTGGTTCATCGAAAAATAAAATGGATGGGTTTTTTAAAAAAGCACGGGCAATCGCAACACGTTGTTTTTCGCCACCCGATAACCCTCGTCCACCTTCACCGATGTTTGTGTCTAACTGTTCAGGCAATGTGTCCAGCCAAGATGTGAGTTGTGCTTTACGCAATGCTTCATAAATCTCCTCATCAGTAGCAGAAAGCCCCATTCGAATATTATCTCGAAGCGTACCCGCAAATACATATGGATGTTGGGAAATATAGCTCATTTGACGGTACCAATCCTGCTCTGACAGTTGTGTGCGCGGCTTTCCGCCGAGTAAAGCCACACCGCTAGATAATTCCACCATACTGGAGAGCATATTTAAAATCGTTGTTTTACCATGACCAGTAGGACCGATCAAAGCAATCATTTCGCCCGGTTTTACATTAAGAGAAATGGGTCCAATGAGCGGCCCATTTTCATATTGGTACGTTGCGTTTTGTAAGGACAGCTGTGGTTGATCGTCAATCGGCTCCTTGCCCCAACGGACGGGTGTTGCGGTCGTTTGCATCGCCTCTTCAATAATAGAAACCGCGCCTAAACTTCCTCGACCTGTATGAAAGGCTGCGCCGAGTTCTTTTAAGGAATTGTAGTACTCAGGTGCTAACGTTAAAACAAAAAATGCAGGGGCAAACGTGAGCGACTGAAAGACAATCATTTGAAAGCCAATTTCGAGCGCGACTAATCCGACCCCTAATGTCGTAATCAATTCAATAAATAAGGTAGAAGCAAAAGCAATTTTTAAAACGGATAATGTACGTTCCATAAACCCTTTATTGCTTTCTGCTAGCACTTGCTCTTGTTTCTCGCTTTGTCCAAAAAGGCGAATTGTTTGAAGTCCTTGTAGTAAATCCAGGAACTTTCCAGAAAATCGATTCATCGCCACTAATTGTTCTTCTGATTTTGCCTTTGTTTGCAGCCCGATGATGATATACGTCAATGGAATAAAAGGGGCTGTAATGATCATAATCCAGCCACTTGCTGCATGTGTCATAAACACAGTAATTAGTACCATGAGTGGTATAACGGTTGTTTTGATGACTTGCGGGATATATTCTCGGTAGTAACTTTCTAATTGGTCTACTGTATCAATTAACAATGTCACCTTTTCACCTGTTTGTGTCGTCATTTGCGCTTCCATTGCATTTTGTGTCCAATGCTGAAGCAATGTTTGACGAAGCGAATTTTTGACCCGTTCAGCCAATGAACCACCTATTCTATTCAGCCAAAACTGTGTAAATAAGCGTAACAGGATGGCAAGAAATAATAAAAGTAAAAAATGAAATGTAGAGGGAAAAGGGCTTTGTTTTATAAATACAAGGTCGACAATTTGTACAATACTATAGCCTTGTAGGACGATACTACCACCTAAAAATACCGATAGAACAAAGAGGAGAAGTAGCTTCCCTTTATATGCTAGTGCCCATGTTTGTAAAGAATGCATCGTATCAGCTCCTTTCTTCTTATATTAATATAGACAAAACTAAATAAAATTAGGGGTTTTCCACTAAAAAAATTAAGTCAGTGTTTAGGGGGAAACCCCTATATTTTTGATATATGGATTTCACTATGATGAGAGTGTAAAGTTTCAAAATATAAAAAAGCAGAAAGAAGGAAGAAGTATGAAAAGTTCTTTCAAAGTCGTCATTGTTGGTGGGGGAACAGCGGGTATTTCTGTGGCAGCTCGTCTATTAAGAAAATCACAAAGCCTCATCCATGAAGTAGCGATTATAGATCCAGCATCAAAGCATTATTATCAACCGCTATGGACGCTAGTCGGTGGAGGGGCTGCTAAAAAAGAAGATTCTGAACGTTCAATGGAATCTGTCATCCCAGAAGGAGCCGTATGGATTCAACAACCTGTGCTTGAATTTAAACCGGAACAAAATGAAGTCATCCTAGGAGACAAAACGGCTCTTACGTATGATTACTTAGTTGTAGCAGCCGGTATTGAAATTAACTGGGGCGCTATTAAAGGATTAAAAGAAGCACTTGGTACAAAATCCGTTTGCAGTAACTATTCATTTGAACATGTGGATTATACATGGGAAACGATTCGTAATTTAAAATCGGGTACAGCCTTATTTACGCATCCGAATTCACCTGTAAAATGCGGTGGTGCACCACAGAAAATTATGCATATCGCTGAAGACTATTTCCGTAAAGCGGGTGTTCGTCAAAATATAAAGGTTGTGTTCGGTTCAGCAAATCCAGCCATTTTTGATGTCCTGAAATACCGCGAGGCACTAGAAAAGGTAGTGGAACGAAAACAAATTGATGCACGATTCCGCCGTAACTTAATCGAAATTAAAGCGGATGAAAAAATTGCCATCTTTGAACATCTAGATACAGGTGCAAAAGAGGAAGTGAAGTATGACATGATTCACGTCACACCTTATATGAATGCACCGAAATTTATCGCCAATAGTCCATTAGCTGACCAAAATGGTTGGGTAGATGTAGATATGTATACATTACAACATAAAAAATATGCAAACGTATTTGGCATTGGCGACTGTGCCAACTTACCTACATCGAAAACAGGGGCAGCCATCCGTAAGCAAGCGCCTGTCGTAGCGGAAAATGTAATCGCATGTATGCGTAACCAAACGATGGATAAAACGTATGACGGTTACTCATCTTGCCCAATCGTCACAGGTTACAACAAGCTCATTTTAGCAGAGTTCGACTATACAAAAGAGCCTGCTGAATCGATGCCATTTAACCAAGCCGTTGAACGTACGAGCATGTATATGATGAAAAAGGATTTACTACCGATCATGTACTGGGACGGCATGCTCAAAGGAACGATGTAGAAAGGGGGCATATGTGATGGAAACGAATCCGTTACTAGAGCAACTAAAGCAGCCAGATGTGCAAGCCGCTCTCGTATCATTACTACAGCAATTGCCGACCTATGAAAAAAACGTACAAGCAATCGGCAATGTAGTGAGTTTTGGCCAAGCGGTACTAAAAGACGAGCAAGCGATTCAAAAATACGATGAACTCGTACGAAGCTACAATGTCAATTTTGAAACAGTAGAAGCATTAGTTGGCTTACTAGAAAAGTTGCCGAAACTTTTACAAATAATCAATCAGCTAGAGGATGTACTCGATTTTGCAACCGCTGTGTTAGCGGATCAACAAACAATGGATTATGCAACAGCCAGTATCCAATCCTACACAGAACCTGTTGTAGCAAAAGGAAAGCAAGGGCTATCCCTAGTAAAAGAAATTCAACAACAAGCAGAAGCAACAACAGAACCAGTTAAACTCTTTACGATTATGAAATGGTTAAAAGACCCAAGTGTTCAAAAGTCACTGAAATATGTACAAGCAACACTACAGGTTTTAAATAAAAAATCACATTAAAAGGAGAGAATTTTATGTTATTACGTTATTTCTATGATGAAAAATTAGCACACGCTTCTTACATGGTAGGTTGTCAACGAAAAGGGGAGGCAGTAATTGTTGACCCAATGCGCAATATTGAGCCATATATTCAAGTAGCTGAAAAAGAAAATATGAAAATCGTTGGGGCATTAGAAACACACATTCATGCCGATTTTGTAGCAGGTTCTCGTGAATTAGCTGACCGCTTTGGTGCAACAATGTATATTTCAGATGAAGGCGATGAAAACTGGAAATATCAAAATTTAGAAGGCATCAACCATGTGTTATTAAAAGATGGTGACAAATTTGAACTTGGTAAACTTACTTTTGAAGTAATGCATACACCAGGTCATACACCAGAATCGATTTCATTCCTGTTAACAGATGGTGCAGCAGCAGATAAACCGATTGGGATTTTTACAGGTGACTTTGTGTTTGCTGGGGATATTGGTCGACCAGACTTACTTGAAAAAGCAGCAGGTATTCAAGGTACAGCGGATGCAGGGGCAAAAGTGATGTACAACTCTGTGGAACGCTTTAAGCAATTGCCAGACTATTTACAAGTATGGCCAGCACACGGAGCAGGTAGTGCGTGTGGGAAAGCGCTTGGGGCAGTACCTTCCACAACAGTTGGTTATGAAAAACAATTCAACTGGGCAATGCAATTTGACAACGAGCCAGACTTTGTTACAGCATTATTAGACGGTCAACCAGAACCACCTTATTACTTTGCGGTGATGAAATCGGTCAATAAAATTGGGATTGAGTTAATTAAAAATTTACCAGAGCTACAAGTCATTACGTCTGTTGAAGAAATTGAAGGATTGATTGCAGCAGGACAGCAAGTAGTAGATACTCGTGATGCACAAAGCTTCTCACAAGGACATATTAAGGGAACAATGAACGTGCCATTCAATAACTCATTCACAAACTGGATGGGCTGGATTGTGAACTACAAGGAACCATTATATTTACTAGTTGATCCTGCGCAGATGAATGATATGCTGATCGCACTTCGTTCAATCGGTATTGACCAAGTAGTAGGTTATGCTGACGTAGAAGCGATGACCCAGCAAGCGAATGTACTAGATTCATATGAAAATGTTACACCTTTAGAGGCGAAAGCAATGATGGACGCAGAAGACGTGGCAGTAGTAGATGTGCGTAATCTGACAGAATACAATGAAGGCCATATTGAAGGGGCACAACATATTATGGTTGGTACATTAAAAAATCGTTTAGATGAAGTACCAAATAAAAAGCTTATTGTTCAATGTCAAGCAGGTGGCCGTTCTGCGATTGCGGCGAGCGTATTAAAAGCAAATGGCTTCCACAATTTAGTCAATATGACTGGCGGCTATGGCCAATGGGTAAAAGAAGTAAAATAATGAATGATGATAAAGAGTGCCTTCTATCGTGAGGCACTCTTTTGGAGGTTTTATATGAAAATGTTACTAATCGCTGTAGTTGGTATTGTGTTGGCGCGTACTTTATATATCCGTCTTGTCCCTGTTAAACAGGTAAAGGCTATTCCGTATCGTCAAGTAGATGACGCATATCAAATATTGGATGTGCGTGATTACAATACAGCAGGCTGTTTAGTTCAAGATAGTAAGCATATCCCGTATGGCTATTTGCCACGTTTTTATACAGAAATCGAACATCGCCCTATCCATCTGCTTGTAGAAAGTCACATGGATTTAAACATGGCGAGCCGCTTTTTACGAAAAAAAGGGTATAGTGTAAATAGTTATACGATGATGAAAAAACCGTGTAAAGTAAAAGGGATGATTTATAAGGAGGCGTAAAGTATGCAATCCCGCCTACAAAATGAGTATTTACAGCAAATTTATGAGCATATTCAAGATGGCATTATTATTATGAAGGAAAGCAGAGAAATCATTATGATGAATCCTGCTGCACAGCGATTAACGGGCTGGCAAGTTGGCGATTTCGTACCATACTGTTCCTATTGTATGACCCGAAAAAAGGAGCAGGGCGAGCCTACTTGCTATTTAATTGCGAACAATGAAGTGCCTTCATTTTTATCAGAAATGCCGACATATCATGGTAGAAAAATTGATGTCGAAATGAGCACAGCCGCCATTTATGCCAATGAAAATACAGGGGAAACGGAATATTTGCTTGTGTTACGTGATCAAGAAACATTTAAAAAAGCACAAGAGGCGGCCATCAACAAAAAAATGATTCGAGCACTAATTGAAGCAAAAGAATCGGAACATAAAAGGTTAGCGCAAGAACTACATGACGGTGTCGGCCAATCTTTATTTTCGGTATCTGTTGCGCTGCAAGCCATTGAATCATTTGTTCAAGATAATGCACAGTTGAATGAGTACATTTCCGAAGTACGTGCAGAACTCCAAAAGGTCATGAATGACATTAATGCGTACTCTCATCAATTACGACCGCACAGTTTAGACCAATTAGGACTAGAGCCAACTATTCAAGCGACAATTGATGCGATTAAAAAAAATAGACCAGATTTGGATATTCAATTAACGACACGTGGACTTGACCGATGTGACCCGGCAGTCGAGATTAATTTGTATCGCATTACACAAGAAGCTTTGCATAATATTATTAAATATGCAAAAGCAACTCAAGTGCATATCCATATTAAAAAAGACAACACGCATATTTATATGACCATTCAAGATAACGGGGTTGGCTTTGAGCGAGAGAAAATTCAAAATGCAGGGCTTGGTCTTAAGCATATAGAAGAAAGGGTCGATCAATTGGGCGGTACTTGTACGATTATGTCCAAATTAGGACAAGGTACATGTATTGATATTGTCATTCCAAGATGGAGGCCACAACATGATTAAAATATTGCTTGTCGATGACCATGTATTAATACGAAAGGGCATTGCGCTTCTGTTAGGAAATTATCCAGATATTACAGTTGTAGGGGAGGCAAGTGACGGGGAAGAGGCGATTCAGCTTGCCTACCAAACAGAGCCGCATGTCATTTTAATGGATATTTCCATTCCCAATGGTTTAGACGGTTTTACTGCTACGAAGGAAATTAAAAAGAATTTACCTGAAACGAAAGTCGTTATGCTGACGATGCATAACGAAATCGCCTATATTCAACAGGCGATGGAAGTTGGGGCAGATGGCTATATTTTAAAAAATAGCCAAGGTGGCGAAATGTATGAAGCGATTCAAAGCGTGTATACAGGCCGCCGCTACTATGAAGTCGGGTTGCCACAAGAACAAATCGAAAAATTATTTAAGAAAAAAGGAAAAAACAATCCGGATGTATTATCAACACGTGAACAAGAAATCGTTCGCTTAACGATTTTAGGATTTACGAATATGCAAATTGCAGACAAGCTATTTATTAGTGCTAAAACGGTAGAAAACCATAAAGCTAATATTATGCAAAAGCTACATTTAAAAAGTAAGGCAGAGCTCATTCAATATGGTATTACGAATAAATATATTACGTAGTATGCGGGAGCTGTCTAAGGAAATCTGCTCACCTTCAAAATAGGTGGGCAGGTTTTTTTATATTGGTTAGTGGTTGAAAAGGTGTGATTAGACGGTTTTGTACCTTTATTGGTTGTGTTTGGTGACGGCATAAAATTTAAACAAGTGAAACGTGTTCAATTTAGTGATATTTGTGAAGAGGACTTTAAAATGTTGCACAATCCGGAATGCTGCTTTTTACGAATCGTCAAGGAATAATACTATTTTCGAATAATGCGAGAAGATAAGGGAAAACCCCTATATTTATAAAGTCTCTTAAGAATGATAATAGGAGCGTAAACATTTTGTAAACGACATACAGTTTATAACCCATTCTTACCCTTTTCTTGAGCGATAAAGCACTCGGCTTTATCGCTTTTTTACATTTTAGATTATATAAATCAACTTAAAATTGTCGACATTTGTAGCGTTCATATTGTAACCTCCGTGCTTCGCAACCACCTACTATAAAGGAAGAGTAAATATTTTTTACCTCGACTAATTAAAATTAATTCTGTGGATGTATGAATTGTGTCACATAACGAAATCGACCACTAGCCCCGAGTAAACCGTCAAAAAGCGACGGTATGCGGTCAAAACATCGCTGTATCCGGTCAAAATCATCTGGTACGAGCAAACCCTTGCCGTATCCGAGCAAAAGCCCCGAGTATCCGGTCAAAAAGCGACGGTATCCGAGCAAAACGTCGCTGTATCCGGTCAAAATCATCTGGCCCGAGCAAAACCTTGCCGTATCCAAGCAAAAGCCCCGAGTATCCGGTCAAAAAGCGACGGTATCCGAGCAAAACATCGTTGCATCCGGTCAAAAATTTTTAAAGTCAATCATTCCCCTCGTTTCATTAATTCCCCGAACACACAAATCCGCCTTTTTCTTCAGCATTATAGGGGCTTCCCCCTATACTTTAGCAACCGCGCACTCTCTATACTTAAAGTAAATAAAGGAGAAGGAAGGTGGTACGATGGATTTTGCATTCATCGTCGTCATATTTTTAATTGGTTTTATTGGATCATTCGTATCAGGGATGGTTGGTGTAGGGGGATCCATTATTAAATACCCGATGCTCCTGTATATTCCTCCGTTATTTGGGTTAGCAGCTTTCACCGCACATGAAGTGTCCGGGATTAGTGCTATTCAAGTATTCTTTGCATCGATTGCAGGTGTATGGGCATATCGTAAAAGTGGATATTTAAACAAAACACTTATTCTTTATATGGGTACAGCTATTTTAGTAGGTAGCTTTATCGGTAGCTTTGGTTCCAGCATGTTATCAGAAGCAGCAGTGAATATTGTATACGGTGTTTTAGCATTGATCGCCGCTGTAATGATGTTTATTCCGAAAAAGCAAATTGATGATAAACCGTTAGATCAACTTACATTTAGTAAACCGCTAGCAGCTAGCTTAGCGTTTATCGTAGGGATTGGCTCAGGGATTGTGGGAGCCGCGGGTGGCTTTTTATTAGTACCGATTTTACTTGTTGTATTGAAAATTCCAACACGTATGACGATTGCAACGAGCTTAGCAATTACGTTTATTTCATCGATTGGTGGAACAGTCGGCAAAATTATGACAGGGCAAATCGACTATGGACCAGCAGCGGTCATGATCGTGGCAAGTATTATTGCAGCTCCACTTGGCGCAAAGATTGGCGGCAAGCTCAACACAAAAGCATTACAAGCCATTTTAGCACTATTAATTTTAGGTACAGCCATTAAAACATGGTTAGACATTTTATAAGAGGTGATTGGTGATGGAAAAATCGAAAGGGTTTATGATTACAAGCTTTACCATTTCAGCTGTTTTTTTAGTAGCAGTGATTACAACAATATTTGGCGTTTAGGAGTGAATCCAGATGGAACAGGGAACTGTCTTTTGGAGTAGGGCATTAACCGAATTAACATTATCTTTCCATATTATTTTTGCAACACTCGGTGTGGGTGTGCCGTTAATGATTTTAATTGCTCAATATGTCGGCTATAAGAAAAATGATATGCACTATACGATGATGGCAAGACGTTGGGCACGTGGCTTTACGATTACAGTCGCAGTTGGTGTCGTAACAGGGACAGTCATCGGTTTACAGCTATCGCTGCTGTGGCCAGAGTTTATGGAATTAGCAGGGCAGGTAATAGCCTTACCGCTATTCATGGAAACATTCGCATTCTTCTTTGAGGCGATTTTCTTAGGAATTTATTTATATACATGGGACCGATTTAAGAATCCGAAACATCATATGTTACTACTTATTCCTGTAGCGATAGGGGCATCGATGTCAGCCGTTTTTATTACGATTGTTAATGCCTTTATGAATGCGCCGCAAGGGTTTGATATCGTCGGTGGCGAGCTCATCAATATACAACCGATTTTAGCGATGTTCACGCCAGCTATGCCGACTAAAATCGGGCATGTCCTCGTAACAAGTTATATGACGGTCGCCTTTATTTTAGCAGCGATTGCAGCGTATAAACTATTACGCGGTGAAGACCATATGTATCACAAAAAAGCGTTATTTATGATGATGAAATTAGGTGTTATTTTCTCTATTGCCTCTACACTGGTTGGTGACTTTTCAGCAAAATATTTAGCGGAATATCAGCCTGAAAAACTAGCCGCAGCAGAATGGCATTTTGAAACAGAAGAAGGGGCAGATTTAATCCTCTTTGGTGTACTAGATGAAGGGGAAATCAAGTATGAAATTCGCATCCCTAAAATGTTAAGCTTTTTGGCGAGTAATGATTTCAATGCAGAAGTGATTGGGTTAGATCAATATCCAGAAGACGAGCATCCACCACTTATTACTCACTATCTCTTTGATGTCATGGTGGTAATTGGTATGCTCATGATTTTCCTTTCAGTTGCGTATCTAGTAGGGAAATGGAGAAAGTGGCAGTGGGTTGAATCAAGATGGTTCCGAGTATTAATTGTTTTAAGTGGTCCATTATCACTTGTAGCGATTGAAGCGGGCTGGTGGTTAGCAGAGTTAGGACGCCAACCATGGATATTATATGGCATTATGCGAACAGAAGACGGTGCAACAAGTGCTACCGGCGTAGAATATTTATTTGTCGCCTTTGCGATTGTGTACTTTGTGTTAGCGATTGGTAGTTTAGTCGTATTGCATCGCATGTTTAAAAACAACCCGGTTGAAAAAGAATTAGCGGCACGACAAGGCGGTGATGCTGTATGGCATTAGAAATACTAGGTATTTCGGTACTTTGGCTCTTCTTATTTGGTTATGTGATTGTCGCATCGATTGATTTTGGCGCAGGATTTTTTAATGCCTATAGCTTAATGCGCGGCAATGATCATATTCTTTCAAACATTATTAAGCGGTATTTATCTCCGGTATGGGAAATTACGAACGTCTTTTTAGTCTTTTTCTTTGTCGGGATTGTCGGATTCTTCCCACAAACCGCTTATTACTATGGTACGATTTTATTAGTACCGGCTTCCGTTGCGCTGATTTTACTAGCGATTCGTGGTAGTTACTATGCCTTTGAATCTTATAGCGGTATGAGTGGACATAAAGGCTATGCACTTGCTTATGGCGTGTCAGGGCTTTTTATTCCAGCTTCATTTTCCGTCATCTTAACGATTTCTGAAGGTGGCTTTGTGACGATGCAAGCGGGTCAGCCCATTTTAGACTATAAAGCATTGCTGACAAGTCCATTATCTTGGTCCATTGTTGTATTAAGTGTTATTGCCGTACTGTATATCTCCGCTGTCTTTTTAACATGGTACGCACAAAAAGCAGGGGATCATAAAGCAAGTGAATTGATGCGTAAATACGCGCTTATTTGGGCAATCCCGCTTATCGTGAGTGCACTTGGTATCATTATCGAGTTAAAGGCACTTGGGAATTGGCATTATGCCCAAATGGTTGATTTATCTTGGTTGTTTGCACTATCCGGCATTGTGTTTTTAGCGACAGTTTGGTTATTATGGGCGAAAATAAAATATGGATTAGCCGTCATTTTATTAATCGTCCAGTTTGCGATCGCCTTCTTTGCCTATGGGATTTCACACTATCCATATTTACTCTATCCGTATTTAACGATTCATGATAGTTTTACGAATGAAGCGATGGCCATTGCACTCGTTGTGGCATTTGTCGCAGGCCTAGTGTTGCTTGTACCTTCTTTATATTTAGTCTTTAAGCTATTTGTCTTTAACAAAGACTATGTATCTGGTAAAGAAGAAACACATGTATAAGGAGTGTCAGATGATGCACGATTTTTTAATCTTTTATGCACCGATTTTAGTAGTAGTTGTATCCATTGTCGCAGCATTTATGGCTGCATTGAATACGAAGTTTTTGTAAGTGACTCTTTAGCCGAAATAAGGCGTACAAAATCTTCATAAATAAAACATAAACATTAGTAGTACAAATCAAATGTCTGATTTGTGCTACTTTTTTTGTGGAGAAAAGGGGATTTTGGTTATTTGTAAAAAAATTTCCAAAATTAAAATGAACTTTTATCTTTTCCTATTTGTATAGTAAGTGAATATACAATTGAGGAGGCATAAAAATGGAGCTAATATTGAAAGATATTGTAAAAAAATATGATGGAAAAACGATATTAAATAGTATTTCAGCTACATTTAAACCTGGGTGCTGTTATTTGCTGTTAGGTGAAAATGGTGCAGGTAAATCGACGTTAGCAAAATGTATCGTAGGAGACGAGGACTATGATAGCGGAACAATCCAGTTTAACAATTTAACGCAAAGTGTAGCAGACAATGCAGCCCTGCAATACCAGTCATTCGATAGCTATCAACATTTAAGAATTCGTGAAGTCGTTCGATTATTTGAAAAATTAACAAATCATGATTTAGAAGAATTGTATGAAATATTGGGTCTGCAAACATTCGACCATATTTTGCTGAAAAATGCTTCTGGTGGTCAGCGAAAGGCAGTATCCATATTTCTTGCTTTTTTACTGAACAAACAAATTGTAATACTGGATGAACCATTTGCTGATTTAGATTTAATGAAGAAAAAGCAGCTCATGCATTTTTTGCAAAATGAACTGCATAAACAGGGTAAAATAATTATGATTATTAGCCATGAAGTAGCTGGGTTTGAGCCATTATTTGATTATGTATATATTTTGAAAGATGGCAAGTTCGTTGAAAACGGCACAAGACAAGAGCTAGATAATAAATACAAAAATACTGTACTGGCAGGTATTGAAGGAATTTATTTTGAGGTTACTGGAACTGTGTTAGGGGGCAGAGCAGGATGATTACACAAATTTCACGTATGTATATGCTTGAAAGTTTACGCAATTCTGGAGTGACTTTAGGCAATATACTCCCAGCATTTAGTTTTTTTATTTGCTCATGGATTAGTAAAATAGCAATGAAGGAGAATGAAGAAGTAGTAAGCTTTTTAATTAAAGGACAGTTCCTCCCGATTTCAATATTGCTTTTACTTTTCTCATTCGCATTTTCGAGTGCTACGATTTATTTAGCAGATATGAAAGCGAATAAGACTTTTAACTGGGTGAAGCGAACAGGTGTGACACCATTCACGTATTATGTCGGCATGGGCACTGGTGTTTTTACGTTAGTAAATGTTTTTTTAGTACTGCTACTTGTTTGCTATTCTTTTTTAATAGATGTTTCACTAGTATCTTTTCTGAAAATGGTGTTCATTAGTAATTTTGTCTTGCTGGCTTTGTACCCTCTTAGCTTTATACTGGCAGGGTTATTTAAAAATGGGAAAGTGGCTCAAAGCATGCTAATGCCAATTATGATATTGTTTATGTTTTCCATTACAATGTCGTCGATGTTTTTAACTCTTGCAGGAAAAGATCCACAAAATTATTATATTTTCTTACTTTGGAATCCAATGCTTTATCTGAATGACAGTTTGCAATTACATTTAAATATGGTAAATGAAACATGGCTTCCTGAGTATCAATATTTTATCATTTTAACTGTATTTAGTATTTTATTGGCGTTTATTGCTAGAAAAGTTTATAGCTTTAGGTAGGTGATACAATTGGATATTGGTTGGATAATTTCACTCATCATTATGGGGATATGGATTATACTTATATTAGCGATAATGATTCCTTATGATAGGAAATATATAGTACGTGAAAATAAAAAAATAAATTACAAGAAAACAACTATTTACTTACGTTGGAATATGTTTGATACACTAACAATTATTTTAGCGATTTATACAATTATTTGCGTGCAAGCATTAAATTTCTTAATTACAGCTGGTCAAACAATTTACAATCCATATGTGCAATTTTTTACAAATCAGTCTCAGGCATGGGTGATTGTCATAGTTGGGTATTTTGTGACGCGCGTTTCTGTTACATTAAAGTCGATAAAAGCTCATTGGGGGGATGGGCTTGATGAAAAGCAATGAAGAATGGATAGAAGCATACAAACAAGGTGATATAGAAGCCTTTAATATGCTGTATCATAATTTATATGAAACGCTTTATTGCTTCCTTTTTCGTTACACCCAAGAAGAACAGCTTAGTATGGATATTGTTCATGATACGTTTGAAAGATTGCAAAAAACATTACATAGCTATGATGTAGAAAAGGGAACTGTAAAGTCTTACTTGTTTCAAATTGCTTACCGGCTACTTGTAAACAAATTAAATAGACGAAAAAAGTGGCAAACATTTTTTCCGTTTTTAGTACCAGCAGCTACTAGCCAATTTTCAGCAGATGAAAAGTTAGCAGTGCAAGAAGCAATCGCAAAGTTACCGGAAAAACAACGAGGAGTCATTTTACTAACGTACTATCACGATTTACCGCAAGAAGAAGTTGCACAAATTTTATCAATCCCAATTGGTACGGTAAAATCAAGATTGCATAACGCAATTAAGTTTTTAAAAGATGAACTAAAGGAGGATTTCCATGCTGAAGGATGAATTTGACAAGGAACCGTCACTACGAAAAAGATTGGATGAATATAAAGTGGAAGTACCGCAATCATTGGCACAATTCAAAGTGAGTCGGTGGCAACGCTTTATTGAGTTTCTTGCATCACCTGCAAAAGATCCACTAGAGCAAATACATGCCTCCTCATCTGGCTATAATGCGATGAAGCTAGTGCCGCTTGCAAGTGCAGTTTTAATCACTATATTGCAGTTGTTTATTTTATAAAGAATGAACGGACAATATCTTGAGGCAGGAGTCTTCTATCGGATAACAATAAAGCTTTAATTCTCAAAATATATTTGACGTATTCCTTTGTTTTATGTATTATATCAAAAGAAACGAATATTCCCGACATTTGAACGGGAGAGGTTCATAGCTGATACCCTCTATAAAAAACTATGGAAGCATGCTTATTACGCCATGTCCATATCGGACGTGGCTTTTTTATTTGTTCGCTTTAGTTTATATGGATGAATGCCGCCTCTCTTGTGATGTGTTTTGGGAAACATATACAGGGAGGTTTTTTTATGTCTGGCCGTAGCCACGAGGAAGGATTAAAAGATTTAACACTATTAGGAAATAAAAATACGAAATATTCATTTGATTATGCCCCAGAAGTATTAGAGTCGGTGGATAATTTACATTCAAACCGCGATTATTTTGTGAAGTTTAATTGTCCAGAGTTTACAAGCTTATGTCCGATTACAAGTCAGCCTGATTTTGCAACAATGTACATTTCGTACATTCCAGATCAAAAAATTGTGGAAAGTAAATCATTAAAATTATATTTATTTAGCTTCCGCAACCATGGCGATTTCCATGAGGATTGTGTGAATATCATTATGGATGATTTAATTAAACTGCTAAACCCACGCTATATCGAAGTATGGGGGAAATTCACACCGCGCGGAGGCATTTCGATCGACCCTTGGTGTAACTACGGTAGACCGGGTACGAAATATGAGGAAATGGCGCACTATCGTTTAATGAACCACGATTTAAATCCAGAAAAAATCGATAATCGATAATGAAATAGAAGAGGTTTTTAGCCCCCCCTCGTTAAAAAAACTAAGAAGAGACAGCATTTTCTTAGGATGCTGTCTTTTCGTTTATAAGGGAGTTTTTAATATGAAACAGGAAAAAGCAGTTGTTGTGTTTAGCGGTGGGCAAGATAGTACGACTTGTCTATTTTGGGCAATGGAGCGCTTTGCACAGGTAGAGGCGGTAACATTTGATTATGGGCAACGACATGCACTTGAAATCGAATGTGCAAAAGAAATCGCACAGGAACTAGGCGTGAAACATCACATACTGGATATGTCGCTCCTTAATCAGCTTGCGCCGAGTGCATTAACACGACAGGAAATCGAAGTGGAGGAAGGGGAAGAGGGAGAGCTACCATCTTCTTTTGTACCAGGACGCAATCTTCTTTTTCTCTCTTTTGCAGGGGTGTTAGCGAGCCAAGTGGGAGCGAAGTATATCGTCACAGGTGTATGCGAAACAGATTTTAGTGGTTATCCGGATTGCCGCGATGTGTTTATCAAATCATTGAATGTCACATTAAATTTATCGATGGACGCTACATTTGTCATTGAGACACCGCTGATGTGGTTAGATAAGGCGCAAACATGGGCACTTGCAGATGAGTTGGGCGCACTACAATTTGTTCGTACTAAAACGTTAACGTGCTATAACGGCATCCAAGCAGATGGTTGCGGGGAATGTCCGGCATGTAAGCTACGAAACAGAGGGCTTACTACGTATTTAAATTGGAAAGAAGCAGAACAGAATAACTAGATTGTAAAGGAATGAATATAGAGAAATGCGAATCTTATTTTATTTATTATCCATTGTCATTGCGAACGTAGTAACGGCAAAGTTTGCACCGTTGCAATTCGGCATGTTTATTGTCCCAATGGGCACGCTTTTTGTAGGGGCAACTTTTATTTTCCGAGATTTAGTTCAAAATAAATACGGCAGAGCTAAAACATATGCCTTTATTTGTCTAGCGCTTGTCATCTCAGCAGTTGTGTCCTTTTTATTAGGTGATACATTGATGATTGTTGCAGCGTCGGCCATTTCGTTTGTCATTGCTGAAACAGCGGATACAGAAATTTATTCACGTTTAAAGCTACCAATGGCGTGGCGTGTGTTCTATAGCGGGATTGTTGGTGGATTCCTTGATTCGGTTGTGTTTGTGATCGTTGGCTTAAGTCCGCTAGGTGCTAACTTTTTACCGTGGGAGGCTGTTCCGGCAGCGATTGTAGGGCAAGTGATTGTGAAAACAGTCATTCAAACGCTTGGCGCCATCGTACTAAATCAAGTAATAGTAATAAAGAAAAAGCAATTAATTGTAGAGTAAGGATAGAAGGGAATTGGCGGTTGCCAGTTCTCTTTTTTTATAGATAAAAGGTTTTGTAGAATATTTGTATAATAATAAAGGAAGGGGTGATAAACATTGAAATACAAAGCAACTACACAACGTCAAATTATTTTACCAATGGCATTTTTATCGTTAGCTGCAAGTATTACTTCTTGGGATCATACTTGGATAAAGTGGAGTAGTGTAACCATCTTCGCATTGATTTTTTTAACAGCATTTATTAAATACACATTGATGATTAATGAAAATTATATCGTGTACACCATTCACTTTTTAGGTATGCTTATTTACAAAAAACAAGTGCAACAATCACATATTAAAAAGATTATTTTCAAACGAGCAAATTGGCAATCAAAAATAGCTATTATTAAGGTACAGAGCGGATTTCCTATTCGTGTAACATTGTTTAAACCAGAAAGTGTATTTCATGATTTAATGGCATTTTGTGATAGAAACCATGTTCATTATGAAAAAACAAAAGACTACAAAATAATTGAAAAAATGGCATCGTAGGGTGATCGTTCATCAGACGAAAAATTTAGGAGCTATCCATAAATGGGGTGGCTCCTGTTTTGTTTATTAAAAGCTGTTTTACACTATTTAGTTCGACTTTGCTTTGAAGAATCCATCATCTTAGCATGTAAAAAACATGCTACAATACAGCAAAAGGAGTGATTTTTTTGTTTAAAACGATTGGTGTGCTAGCACATGTGGACGCGGGGAAGACAACCTTTTCCGAGCAATTGCTATTTCATACAAAGAGTATCATGGCAGTGGGGCGAGTAGACCATCAAGCAGCATTTTTAGATTATCATACGTTAGAGCGCGCACGTGGAATTACTATTTTTGCTGAGCATGGACATTTTCAAATCGAAGGGGATACATATACATTAATTGATACGCCAGGTCACGTCGATTTTTCGGCGGAGATGGAGCGAGCGATACGAGCGATGGATTATGCAGTACTAATTGTGAGTGCGGTGGAAGGCATTCAAGGACATACAGAAACCGTGTGGCAATTGCTACGTACACATCATGTGCCGACGTATGTATTTATTAATAAGATGGACCGGGAAGGGGCAGATGTTTTACGTGTCATGCAAGAGCTGAAGCAGCAATTTTCGCCTCATATTGTGCTGTATGAAGAGGCGGCAGAATTCGTAGCAGAGCGAGACGAAGCGTTATTGGCACAATTTATGGAGGATTCATTATCGGAGGAGGCGGTGTTCGCAAGCTTACGTCAGTTCATACAGCAAGAGGAAGTATTTCTTGCAATGAGTGGTGCAGCTTTAAAGGGACACGGCATTCAAGCATTTCTGGATGTGCTACACAACACTACGGTCACGAATTATGATGTAGCGTTACCGTTTCAAGCAGAGGTCATGAAAATTCGTCATGAAGGAGAGCAGCGTGTAACCTTTTGTAAGGCGTTACAGGGAGAGTTAACAGTACGAACGGATTTAGCATTTGGTGAATCACGAGAAAAGGTGACAGAAATTCGTCTTTATAATGGCAATAGTTATCAAGCTGTCCAGCGTGTAATAGCTGGTGAAATTTTTGCAGTTAAAGGGCTTTCTGTTCCGCAAATTGGCGATTACATTGGGGCAACATTTGACAAGGGGAAGCCTTATACGCTTGTTCCAACGATGCAAGCCAAGGTTGTTTATAATGGCACCGAGCATATTAAAGAGGTATTGCGGTTATTTCGGTTAGTGGAAGCAGAGGAGCCTACATTAAAGGTCCAGTGGCAAGAAACGTTTCAAACGATTTATGTACATATGATGGGCGTTATTCAGTTAGAGGTGCTGAAGGAGCTGTTATATAGTCGTTTTCAGCTATCAGTTCAATTTGAAGACCCTGAAATTTTATATGAAGAGACAATTCGTACGACGGTGACAGGGTACGGTCATTTCGAGCCACTGAAACATTATGCCGAGGTACACTTACAGCTTGAGCCAAATGAGCGAGGCGCGGGGATTACGTTCTCCAATGCATGTCATGTGGATGATTTAACGATAGGACACCAGCGTTTAATTGAGCAGCATGTATTGGAGCGAGCACATCACGGTTTGCTGACAGGCTCTGCTGTAACGGATGTCCATGTGACATTACTGACAGGGGCTGCACATAACAAGCATACAGATGGCGGTGATTTCCGCGAGGCAACATATCGAGCGCTTCGTCAAGGGTTAGAGCAGGCGGAAAACGTGCTACTGGAGCCGTACTATGCGTTTAAATTAAAAGCAGCTAGCGAGCATATTGGGCGTATGATGACCGATATTCAGCAAGCATTTGGTACATTTGATGCACCGATTATAACGGAAACGGATGCCATTCTCACAGGGCAAGTACCTGTTGCAACCTTTATGAATTATCCTACTACTTTTCTCGCCTATACAAATGGCAAGGGGGCTATTTCTCTCACATTTGCGGGTTACGATGTATGTCACAATACAGCGGAAGTGATGGAGCGTATCGGCTATAACAAAGATGCCGACCCGGAATACACATCCTCTAGCATTTTCTGCTCAAAAGGGAAAGGGTATTCCGTTCCATGGTATGAAGTGAAGGCACATATGCATAAGGAAACGATTTGATGAGGCTCTTAACAGCATTCATTGGTGAATATCAGCACACTGTAACAAGGCGATTGTAAAACATACCTGTCCAAAGATAGCTTAAAATGACAGGATGAATAACGAGAGATTATATAAGCTTATAAGTAAGGGAGTGAGGACATTGAGTTGGATTGAGTCGATTCAAAAAGCAATTTATTTTATAGAAGAACATTTACTAGATGACGTAACATTGGAGCGGATAGCACAAGAAGCAAACTCCTCTGTGTTTCATTTTCAGCGCGTCTTCTATATTTTAACCGAGATGTCTATTACGGATTACATTAGACGGAGAAGGTTAACGTTAGCTGCGCAAGAAATTATGAATACAGGCATAAAAGTAATCGATCTCGCCTACAAATATGGCTATGACTCTCCTGAAGCATTTACGAAGGCATTCCGAAAGCAACATAATGTAACGCCAAGTGAAGCCAGAAAAATGCAAAAACCATTACAATCATACAATCGCCTCGTTATTCAGGTGAGCTTGAAGGGAGCAGAACCAATGAAGTATAAAGTTGTAGAAAAAGAAAAGTTTCAAGTAGTTGGTGTAAAAAGGACATACAATTGTAAAAACGGAGAGAATACACGTGAAATTCCTTTATTCTGGGATGAAATGAATAAAAAAGGCATGGATGAAACATTGATCAAATTAAACAATGGAGACATCAAAGGGATACTAGGTGTTTGTCTAGCAGATAAACATCATAAGGAAAATAGTTTGATGGATTATTGGATTGCAACTGATTATGTAGGGACTGCACCTGAAAATCTTTTCACAATGGAAATACCCGCCGCGAAATGGGTGGTTTTTGAAGTACACGGGCCAATGCCAGATGTGATGCAAAATACATGGAAGCAAATTTATTCCGAGTGGTTTCCATCCAACCCGTATAAGCCTACAGGAGCGGCAGAGTTAGAGGTGTATACGGAGGCAGATCCACATGATCCAAACTTATATTCTGAAATTTGGATTCCAATTCAATAAAAATACTCTTTAGGGCTATTAAATAAAAATAGTGATTACTCCATATCAGCTGAGCAAAATATCAAATGGAATTTAAAAGCCATAAGCTTTGATGGTGGCTCTGTTGAACTAGTGTATTGTTTTACAAGCGTATTCGTGAATTCGAATACGCTTGTTTTCGAGTAGGGACTAAATAAGAATATTAAGATTCGTTGCGTTCACAATAAAGGCATAACTTTAAAATTGCTAATAAATGGATTATGCTATACACTGGTATTAAGTTAGTTAGTTGAATAACTAAAAAGGAGGAGGAAGATGGCAAAACCAAATGTGATCAGTAAAGGTGAGTTAATTCATTTTGCGAAAGCATGTTTAGTGGAAAAGGGGATAGAGAAATTTACGTTGAGAGCTGTTGCAGAAGTAGCTGGCGTAACACAAGGAACGATTTATTACCATTTTAAAACGAAGGAGCAGCTATTATTAGATGTAGTCCAGGATATTTGTGAAAAATCTTGGACTGAAATTTCACAACAACAAAATCAATCTATTTTAAGTCAAGCGATACAATCAGCGCAAAGTCGTTGCTCGCATGATTCTTTTTATCACAAACTATTTTTGACCTTAATTGTTTCAAGTTTTCATAATGAGAAAATAAGAGATTCATTAGCGGAAATGATGCTATTAGAAAATAAAGCGATGAGTGAAAATATATCTAAATTATGGGCAAATTCACCTATACAGGGGATCACCTTGGAAACATGGGGAATTTTATTGAATGCTCTTGTGGATGGATTGGCATTACAAGCATTAGTGCAAAAGGATTTCCCTGTAGAAAACATATATAAAGATGTTGAAAAGTTATTTCATCGTTTAAGTCAGTTAATTGAGGAGGAGGGAAAATAGTGAAAGGATATGTACTCCCGATATTCGCAGGTTTATTCGTGTGGGCTTTTGCCACTATGTTTTTCGTTCTTTTTGGAGATAAAGTACTGTATGGCCCTGGAACGGAGAACTATGTAATGAGCATGTTCTTTTTACTAGTTGGAACAGGGTTTTTGTTATGGGGAACTACACATTTCTATTTATTTTTTGATCAGTCTAACAATGCCTCTTTAAAATTTGGTATAGTTGGAACAATTATAGGCTTAGCACTGGATACATTTTCTTTATCAAACCATCGTTTCTTTTTCCCTAAATTAGATCATGCCCAAGTCATCGCATTTACGGCGTGGATGTCATTTGCATACGCTTTATATTTATTCATACCCGCAATTATAAATAAAAAACGAAGTAGTATTGAGAAATAGACACAATAGATATCTTCTCATAGATTTATATATCAGAAAATTAAGTCAATTTATTAAAGTAAATGTATCATAGTAATGGAGCTTTAATGATTTTTAGGAGGGCTAGTAATTTGGAAAATAGAACAGTTTTAATTACAGGTGCGAGTGAGGGGATTGGATTTGAAATAGCAAAACAATTTGCAATGAATAAATATTCCCTGATCCTTGTAGCCCGAAATGAAGAAAAGTTAGCGAATGTGTATAATCAACTCAAAGCATATACTACGGTCACTACAATTTCTCAAGATTTATCGGAACCGGGGGCAGCTAAGAAAATCTATGATTTTATTTGTTCTACTCATCGAACGGTTGATATTCTTGTAAATAATGTGGGCATTGGTTTAGAAGGTCCTTTTCAAGAGCTACCGATTGAAAAACAACAACATATGATTCAGTTAAATATTGCAGCTTTGACGGAAATGACATACTACTTTGTACAGGAAATGATCAAACAACAGTATGGTCGAATAGTGAATATATCTTCTATTTCTGGTCCAATTCCAACACCACAAATGGCGATTTATAGTGGAACAAAAGCGTTTGTATTGAATTTTTCTCAAGCTTTACATACAGAGTTAAACAAACAGGGAGATATTATTGTGACGGCAGTGTGTCCTGGTCCGACAAAAACAGCGTTTGCACATACAAATTCGATGACAGGCCTTAATAACTTGGTCAATATAATGGGGGTTCCTGCTGAAAGTATAGCCATTGCTATATTTAAAGGAATACATGCTAAAAAGAGCATGATCGTTCCGAATATTAGATATAAACTATTGCTATTATTTGCAAAGTTGTTACCTCAAAGTTTGATGCAAACCATCATGTACAAACTAATCAAAAGATGAAGTCCATTGTTTCGTATAAATATGTTAACTATATTCCATCACATGCACAAACCCGTATTTTGAGATTACTTTCATCAAAATACGGGTTTTATCATTGGTAGCTTATAAAGTTTTTACTTACACATATTAATAAAATAGTTCATTAACGAAAGGTCGTTTGTTAGTTCGGGATGGAACGAACAAGCGAGGAGGTGACGGTCACGAGCGCAGACGATATCACCGTCTAATACAGCAAGCACTTCCACCTGTTCTTCGACAGCAGCAATTTTAGGTGCGCGAATAAAGACAGCAGGGAAATGGTCGCTTACCCCTTGAATTGCTATAGGTGTCTCAAAGCTATCAATTTGACGACCGAATGCGTTGCGACGAGCCGTGATGCGCATCTGCCCAATGTGTGCTTCTTCACCTTCTACAGAAGAAGCGAGTAGAATAAGTCCAGCACATGTGCCAAATACAGGCTTGTTTTTGGCAAAGTGTTGAAGTGCAGGGAGCATATTCGCATAGTCAATTAAGCGGCGCATCGCTGTACTTTCGCCACCTGGCAATAACAGTCCATCGATGTCCTGTAATTGCGCGGCTGTTTTAATCGGTACAGCCTCACTACCGCAAGCTTCAATTGCTTTTATATGCTCTGTCACGGCACCTTGTAAAGCAAGTACGCCGATTTTCATTACCAGCCACGCTCCTGCATACGCTCGCTTTGTGCTAACTGGCGGATTTCAATCCCTTTCATTGGTACGCCAATTTCCTTTGAAACTTCTGCAATTAGCTTGTAATCTTGGTAGTGTGTTGTTGCTTGGACAATGGCACGAGCGAATTTTTCAGGATTTTCTGCTTTGAAAATACCTGAGCCGACAAACACACCATCTGCTCCTAGTTCCATCATAAGCGCGGCATCGGCTGGCGTCGCAACCCCACCTGCTGCAAAGTTCACGACCGGTAAGCGACCTGCTTGTTTAATAGCCAGTAGTACTTCAAATGGAGCACCTAGATTTTTCGCTTCTGTCATTAATTCGTCCTCATTCATCGCAACGACAGCACGTACTTGTGCATTTACTTTACGTAAATGTCGAACTGCCTCCACGATATTACCTGTACCTGGCTCTCCTTTTGTTCGAAGCATTGCCGCTCCTTCTCCGATGCGTCGTGCTGCTTCGCCTAAATCACGGCAACCACACACAAATGGCACTGTGTATTGACTTTTTAGTAAATGGAATTCCTCATCGGCTGGTGTCAATACTTCACTTTCATCAATATAATCCACACCCATTGCCTCTAATACACGTGCTTCTACAATATGACCGATACGTGCTTTTGCCATAACCGGAATGGACACAGCGCTCATCACTTCCTCTACAATGCGTGGATCTGCCATACGTGCAACCCCACCAGCCGCGCGTATATCAGAAGGCACACGCTCCAATGCCATAACGGCTACCGCACCAGCTGCTTCAGCAATTTTAGCTTGCTCTGCATTCACGACATCCATAATGACACCGCCTTTTTGCATTAATGCCATCCCACGTTTTACAACCTCTGACCCTGTTAAAATAGACATTTTTGTAACACTCCTTAATGTTAGTATGAGCTTATTATAAAATTATCTGAACTTTTTGAAATAGTCAGTTTTATAGAAAGTGAAAGGGTCAGTTGAGGTAAGGGAAAGAAAAAGTGAAATAATTAGAATATTATGTAATATTTTATAGATTTTTAAAATGAGTCATTACCGTAACTTAGGGTTGATGTTTTGTAAATAAATTATGTTTAGTACACGGAACAGAGAGGGGGATTGTAGTTGTAGTTTTATATATATAAATCATCTTAAAACTGTCGACATTGAACGGTCAAAAAGCTGCGGTATCCGAGCAAAAAGTCGCTGCATCCGGTCAAAATAAACCTGTGCGAGCAAAACACTACCGTATCCGAGCAAAAGCCCGCGCTGAACGGTCAAAAAGCTAAGTTATCCGAGCAAAAAGTTGCTGCATCCGGTCAAAACCATCCGGAGCGATCAAAACCTTGCCGTATCCAGGCAAAATCCTACAGTGAACCGTTAAAAGACATTTATTTTAGTGAAAATGCAAGCAAATGAGAAGGTAAGCTTGCAACATGGAGGCTGATTTTTAAAGTTAGTCATTATGCTGGAACATTAAAATGCACAATATATAAATATTAACCTCGACTTTTGGTGATGGACCTAAATATGGAAATCATTACAGTTCTGTTACATGCTCATCACTTTTTTATCTAAAAAATTGAAATGTTGATAGGTCCGTATTTTGCTTGATTATGAAAACCTTTTCATCGATTAAGTTAGTTTTTATGTAAGAAAGTTATATTGACATAAGTAACAACTTTACGTTAACATTAAGTTGTTACTATGAGTCGGAGTACTTATAGAGAATTTTTATAGAAATTGGAAGTGAAAAAATGGGAAAAATTCGAGTTGAGCATGTCACCAAAATCTTTGGGAAGCATACTTCTCAAGCTCTTAAACTTGTAGAGCAAGGAAAGGGTAAAACAGAAATACTCGAAAAAACAGGTGCTACAGTTGGTGTTTATGATGCAAACTTTACTGTTAATGAAGGTGAAATTTTTGTCATCATGGGGTTGTCTGGTAGTGGGAAATCGACGTTAATTCGTTTATTAAACCGTTTAATAGAACCGACAAGTGGTGATATTTTCATAGATAACGAGAATATTTCGACAATGAATAAAAAGCAATTACAAGCGGTACGCCGTGAAAAGATGAGTATGGTATTCCAAAATTTCGGGTTATTTCCGCACCGTACGATTCTTGAAAACACAGAGTATGGGTTAGAAGTACGTGGATTGGCTAAGGAAGAAAGAAGATTGAAAGCAGAAAAAGCTTTACAAAATGCGGGGTTATTAGCGTTTAAAGACCAATACCCAAGTCAATTGTCTGGTGGAATGCAGCAACGTGTAGGACTAGCGCGAGCACTTGCGAATGATCCAGAGATTTTATTAATGGATGAAGCTTTTTCTGCCCTCGATCCGTTAATTCGAAAAGATATGCAAGACGAATTATTAGAGCTTCAAGCAAGAGTACAGAAAACGATTATATTTATTACACATGATTTAAACGAAGCACTTCGTATTGGTGACCGTATTGCCATTATGAAAGACGGGAAAATCATGCAAATAGGGACAGGGGAAGAAATTTTAACAAACCCTGCCAATAACTATGTTCGTACATTCTTAGAGGATGTTGACCGTTCGAAAGTATTAACAGTTGAAAGTGTTATGGTGCGTCCAATGACCGTGAATATTGAAAGTGATGGACCTAAAGTAGCGCTTCAACGTATGCGTGAAGAGGAGATTAGTGTGCTAATTGCAGTCGACAAGAAACGTCAATTCAAAGGGTATATTACCGCAAGTGATGCACTTGAGGCTGCGAAAAAAGGGGAGAAATCGGTTCTACCTTTTGTAAAAGAGGATATGCCTTGTGTGGAGCCAACAACGTTAATTCAAGAAGTGCTGCCGATTATTTCCGACAGTCCTACACCAATCGCGGTTGTCGATCAAGGAAAGTTACGAGGGGTTTTAATTCGAGGCGTTATTATCGAATCACTTGCTTCATCAAGTGAGGAGGTGACGTCTAATGCTTAATCAAATTCCAGCAATCCCAGTAGCAGATACAGTAGAAACAATGATGGACGTGTTAACGGACACATTTGCAAGTTTCTTTAAGTCTCTTCAATCTAGTGGCACATTTTTAATGGAAGGACTTACAGGCTTACTTACTGCTATCCCACCGATTTTATTTATATTACTCATTGCATTATTAGCTTATATTGCAACACGTAAACTTTTCGGTTTGCCGTTATTTTCTGTCATTGGTTTGCTATTTATTTATAACCAAGATTTATGGAATCAATTGATGAATACGATTACGCTCGTTTTATTTGCGAGTATTATCGCCATTATTCTAGGTGTTCCAATTGGGATACTTATGTCTAAAAGTAAAGTGGCTGAAGGCATCATTAAGCCAATTCTTGATTTTATGCAAACAATGCCAGGATTTGTGTATTTAATTCCGGCAGTTGCGTTTTTTGGAATCGGCGTTGTACCGGGTGTGTTTGCATCGGTTATTTTTGCTTTACCACCAACTGTACGTTTTACGAATTTAGGGATTCGTCAAGTACCAAAAGAGCTTGTTGAAGCAGCAGATTCTTATGGTAGTACAGGGAAGCAGAAGCTTTTCAAAGTAGAGCTCCCTCTAGCGAAGTCTACTATTATGGCAGGGATTAACCAGACGGTATTACTGTCTCTATCAATGGTTGTTATTGCTTCTATGATTGGTGCGCCGGGGCTTGGGCGTGAAGTGTTATCAGCACTTCAACGAGCACAGGTCGGGAATGGATTTGTCGCAGGATTAAGCTTAGTTATTTTTGCGATTATTGCAGACCGACTAACACAAAGTTTTAACAAGAAAAAATCGTTTTAAAGGGGATTAGAAAAATGAAAAAGAAATTACCATTTGCAGTAGCAGCTTTAGGGGTAAGCATGGTACTTGGAGCATGTGCAGAAGATGAAGCAACAACAGAGGAAAAGCTTGGAGAAGTTAATTTAGCGTATGTAGAATGGGATACAGAAATTGCGTCAACGCATGTGATTGGGCAAGTGCTTGAAAATATTGGGTATGATGTAACACTAACACCATTAGATAATGCCATTATGTGGGAAGCTGTTTCAAAAGGAGAGGCCGATGCAATGGTAGCTGGTTGGTTACCGGCAACACATGCGGCTCAATTAGATAAATATGGAGAAAATTTAGTGCACTTAGGTGAAAACTTAACAGGCGCAAAAATTGGATTAGTTGTGCCAAGCTATATGGATGTCAACTCCATTGAAGATTTAACGACTGAGGCTGGTTCAACGATTACAGGAATTGAAGCAGGTGCGGGTGTCATGAGTGCAACAGAGGCAGCGATTGGAAACTATCCGAACCTTGCAAATTGGGAGCTTCTACCTTCTTCATCGGGTGCCATGACAGTGGCACTCGATCAAGCGATTGCAAATGAAGAGGAAATTATTGTAACAGGCTGGTCTCCACACTGGAAATTCGCTTCATACGACCTGAAATATTTAGAAGATCCACAAGGCGTATTCGGTGGAGAAGAAACAATCAATACATTTGTACGTCAAGGCTTAGAGGAAGATGCACCTGAGGCATATAAAGTGTTAGATGCGTTTAACTGGACGGCTGAAGATATTGAAGAAGTCATGTTAGCCATTAACGGTGGTAAGAATCCTGAAGAAGCAGCAAAAGATTGGATCGATGCCAATGCAGAAAAAGTGAAAGAATGGACACAAGGCATTGAGTAATAAGAAATAAAGTGAAACAGCTTGCAAACTTTGTAAGCTGTTTTTTCTATTTAGCCCCAGATGGTAGGTGTTTTGTTCAGTATAGAAAGCATTTAATCAGCAACGTAACGACTCTCATAACACAATAGGTGGAACATATAGCATGTAGCGTTCTTATACTAGAAAAAAGAACGGAGAGGGAGACGTAAATGATTGTTGATGGTGTGTTCTCCGGAGGCGGTATTAAAGGGTTTGCTTATGTAGGGGCTCTTCAAGTGTTAGAAGAGCATGGTATACAATTTCAGCGAGTGGCAGGTACAAGTGCAGGTGCGATTTTAGCGAGCTTCATTGCAGCTGGTTTTAGTGTAAAAGAAATTGAAGCGATTCTAGATGAACTAGATGTAAGTACATTACTTGATCCACCTAAATTATTTTTCAACATTCCTTTTTTTAAGTGGATTAACTTATATAGGCGATTAGGGCTGTATCGCGGCAAGACATTAGAAAAGTGGTTTTATCAAAAACTGGCGACAAAAGGTGTGTATACATTTGGAGATTTACAACGTGGTGCTTTAAAGCTTGTAGCTTCTGATTTAACAAATGGACGTATGATTGTGTTGCCAGATGACTTAAAGAAATACGGTATTGATAGTAAGAAATTCCCTATTTCTCGTGCGTTACGTATGAGCTGTGGCATTCCTTTTTTCTTTGAGCCTGTGTATTTAAAAAATGGCAAGGGGGATTCGGTCATTGTAGATGGAGGAGTACTAAGTAATTTTCCAATGTGGATTTATGATAATGGCCATAAAGAGCGCCCTGTACTTGGCATGAAGTTAAGCCATAATAGCGAAGAAATGCCACCACAAACAATTGACAACGCGATTCAATTATTTGAAGGACTTTTTGCGACGATGAAAGATGCACATGATAAACGCTATATTTCACGAAAGCATGAAAAAAATATTATCTTTATTCCAGTTGAAAACTATAGTGCGACACAGTTTGATCTGGATGAAGAAACGAAGCAACAATTAATTAGCATTGGCAGGGAACGAACAACACAATTTTTAACAACTTGGTCACCTGTTTGGTAGTCGTAGTCAAAATGAGTACCGGGAGAGCGTTCTTTCGATACTCATTTTTTCATTAACTTTTACGCCTAACATAACGATTAAGTTGCTATCTATGGACCAAATATCCCTTGAGTTAAGTACAAAAATGTAACATATATCCAAAAGTTATTTTATTCATCTGTGAAATTAGGTAAAATAAAAATTCTAAATAATAAAATTATTCGGAGGATTTACGATGGATAAAGTACAAGCGTTAGCGATAGCGTTGCCATATTTACATGAAGCAATGAAGGGTGAGGCGACAATGGTTGTCGTAGATCGAGACGAAATTGTGCAAGCATATTTACCTGGTGGGAAAATCAATGTAGGTTATCAGGCAGGGCAAAAAATGAACGTGGATGATCAAATTTTAGTGTTAGCACTACGCGGTCAAAAGCCGGATTTTATCGTTGGTAAAGAAGTATACGGTGTAGAGTTTAATGCCTATGCGTTTCCGATTAAAGAAGGCACAAAAGTTATAGGGGCAGTTGGCTTTGGTGTACCAATTGAAAATAAGTTAAAGCTTGAAGGTTACATGCAGTCTATGAACGGGATTATTAATAATTTACACGATAAAGTGCATACCATTGCATCGCATTCTCAGCAGTTAGCTGCCACAACACATGAAATCAATATACAGGCGGAGCAAGTACGAGAAGATGCAGAACGCTCTAACGGTATTACAGATTTAATTAAAAATATTTCCAATCAAACGAATTTACTTGGACTAAATGCTTCTATTGAAGCAGCGCGTGCAGGGGTACACGGTGCCGGATTCAATATTGTGGCGCAAGAGGTTCGGAAGCTGTCTTCTCAAACGTCATCAGCGACTCAAAATATTGAAGATGCACTGAAAAATATTAATTCGAACTTACATACATTACGTGAGAATTTATCCCAAATTAACCAAGCGACATCTGAACAAGCAACACTTGTCCAAGATTTCAGCACGATTATTGAGCAGTTAAATGAATTAAGCGTAGAGATGCGCGATTTTATGGGGACGGCAGCACGATAATTGTAGAGTGTTAGGTGCTTTTACAGATTTCCGAACGAGAAAGCCCAATCCTTTAGTTAAATAGACTAAACAAATAAGAGGATATTATGTTCAATATATGAGCATACAGTTATTCAATAAATAAGCGGATGTAACATTACTCAAAATGGTTATCAATCGTTGCCATGATTGATTTTTGTCGATTGTGCATAAAAAGTTGTATAAATGATGTTCATAGGAACGGCCATGAAACGTTGAATTAATAGCGTTTCATGGCTCTTTTTGTACTCCCTAAATTTGATTTGGGAATGTTTATTAAGTTTATTTATGTATACGTTATAAATCCTTGTTTCATTAAAGCCTTCGATAGTTGAACAAGAATGATTAATCTTCAACTACTTCAATCAAATCAGTATAGATAGTAACAAAATATGTGTTTAATAACTCTGTCAACTCATTATTAAGCTTGTAATACTCATCGGTCGCTTTTTTAATAACATTATAAAATTCATCTTCATGAATTTCATTATTTGCTAGAGCAATGTACAAGTTCCACATCTCTTTAAAATACTTTTTCTCAATCAATGCATAATTGTGAGCACCTATTTCCTCAAGGGTTCCGATTAGTTTATTCAAGTAATTATCTATTCCCATCTCCTTAATATGCTGCCCAAACCACCTAAATAAGCTTTCGTGACCTCCACTTTCAAGTTCAGAATAGTAATGATAGACAATAATTGCTTTATTTAAGATGTTATCTTCGGATGATAAATCATGCTCACTTAAAACATCCATAACAGCGTTTGAGATATCTGTTTTGCTCATTAAATCTTTTCTTTTCATTTTTGGTTTCACAGAGTTCCCTCCAATTCATCTTTCCCTCTTGTTTAACTAAACTGTTCCGTTAGTTCAAGAAGCGATTGTTTTAATTGAACAATCACCTCTTAAGCTCACGTGTATGTATTGACAAAATTAAACGCCATAATGAATCAACCATCTATCTTCTTTTATTGCTTCAGCTATTTTTTTTATCAATTCTTCAAGTTCTTCTGATCTGTATTCGTCGTTTGCTTCACTAACAATATCTAAAAATTGTTTATGAGAACTCGGTGGTATCAATGTTATTCCAAAATAGGCGAGATTTTTATAAGGTCTATTTGTGTTATGTGCGAATGTATCTAGGAGGTGCATTTTTTTACCAAAATCCTTAGACATAAGTTCATCAAAACGGTCACCATCTACACCTATGCAATTATATTTTTCAGGTTCATAACCAATATAATCTTTATCTTTTTCAATACATTCAATTATTCCAAAATCGTGAATGTAAGCCAAATTAACACATCTCCTAAGTCTTCAATTTGTATCGGCTATTTTTCATACAACTTTCTTTATGAGCCTCTATTATACATAACGTTTCTCACATTATTTAAAATACTTTCTTGTTCATTATTCAACTAACCTGGTTACGTTAGTTGAATAAAAAAGCACCCAAAGCATATTTAGGGAATTTTACAAAGTTTGTTGTAATAACCTGTTACTTTATTTTTAGTGTAACATTGCATATGATTTGGCTAAGATCAACTTGATGTTTTGAGGTTTGTTTATTTAATCACTTCTTAAAAAGAGGTTATGCCCACTTCAGCAATCCTAAAAATACTATATTCTTAACAGAACAAGGAATTTCAAGCAATTTAAATTAGATATTCCTACTTAATAGTTAGGTCCTTAATCGTTACATTCAGCAACTTCGCACTATACATGATTGTAGACCTAATTGTTTGTATATCATCAAAACTAGATATCTTTATTTGAAGTACTGCTCCACCTTTTAAACTCCTCATATTTTCTACTTCTATATTAAAATGTTCAGCAAGTTTATTTATAAAAGAGGTTATTTTATCGCCGTTTCTTTTTCCAACATATAATAAAATTTTGATCTTATAATTTTTATTTTTAATCGAAATTAAATACTGATTCAATGCCCAAATATAAGTGTTTTTTTCAGCGTCATAATGGCTCGGATCGCCAAATTGTTTCGCTTGCCCACAATGCTGACAAATTGCTATATAACGAACATGACGTACACCGATACCTGGCTGTTCAACATTTACATACACTTCATAAGGAATAAATACATCATGTGTACAAAAACTACAAATAATAGGCTCATCAAAAATCGTGATGCGACTTTTTTGGGGGCGTAAATGTTCATCTGTACCACTCATTCTTTTATCACTTCCATATATTCAATAATCGATACATGTTTTTGTAACGTATGGTCGAAGCGATTCTTTTCTTCAAACATTCGGATATCGCCACATGACGTACAGGAAAATGATTGCAATGTAAGTTGCTCCGTTACTGTTTCACCTAAAGGACTTAAATCCATATAAACCTCACGATGCTGAAATTCATCATTCTGACAAAATATACAAATAAGCTGCTTGTCACGAATTTTCATTTGATACGTTCCTCTTCTTCTAACCATCCATTCATCCCCTAATTAAAAATACTAACTTTACTTTAATACGTTTGAAATACACGGAAGTTCCAGTATCAAATAAATGCCACATTACTAAATAATTGTAATTCATTTGAAATTAACTATATTAATTGAATTATAAACCTCTCCCAAATCCTCGTTTGGACATAAAACGAGCACATATGCACTGGATACGGAGTGGTGATGGAACACCGCAACCTTACACGTCAGCCATAGTAGAAATGTACTTGGCCTTTGGTAGCAAGCCCACCACTAGTGTCAGCCAGATTACATAGTTTCCTTAGATGAAATTTAAGTTGTTTTAAAAAGTTGCAGCAAGCTTGTTAAAACAATGCCAATAATAGTACCAATAAAAATAGAGAGACCCATCAATCCAATCCCCATACCACTCCAACCACCAATAAAAAAGCTGATGATTACGATAGTTACGCTAATTAAAAGGAAAGACAGGAATATTGTACCGATGAATTGATTGTTCTTTTTCCTTTTTAGAAGCATCGCAACAATAAAGAATGCAATTGCAGTTACTAAACAAATATAAATGAAGATTTCAAACCCCTCCAAATTGAATGAGCCTCCTTATAGTACATGTTGTAACGTTCCAATAGTATTCCATTATATTTAATCCTTCGACAAAGATGCAGAAAACGATAGTGCTAATACATGCATAGCTTCTATTTTAATGGAACCTCTACTGTTTCAAGAGTCTCTTCTTTTGTTAAGGGCTTATTTTCCGTCATTGTGTAAATGGTCGGTGTCACAAGTAGGGAAGAGGCGTTTTGATCTAAGCCAAAAATCGGTACGGTTCCAGTAAGAAAATCATTCGTAACCCTTTTTCCATGGGTAGGCGCAAATTGATAATCATTTCCTAAATTATCTTTCACATTTAAGAAAATGAATTCAGTCATAAAATCTATGTCACCGCTAAAATAGATAATGGTTGTATAGCCTGTAGAAGCAATGCGATCAATGACAATATCTCGCGTGCCACTTGTAATTGTTTTATCGACGATTGTTTCCTGTAAATCGAGTTTGTTCAGCTCGAAAGAAAATGTCCAGTCACCAGAAATGACGGATTTGTAATGGCTATCGTAAAAGCCTTTCGGCGACCAAGTTAATTCGATAGATGAGTTTTGTGCTGCGGAATCTGCTACCTCATAGGTTAAAAAGCCAATATACGTATTTTCATCTACCTTTTGCATATGTTTTTCCGCTTTATATAACTCATGACCAGTGATGTTGGGTATACTTTCCACGAATTGTAAGTCATCTAAAGGTTTTTCAGATTCGATAGAAAAGGCGATGGAAACTAAATAACCGTCGTAAACAGCATCTTCTATTTTCATTGTCATGCCGTTGCTTTCGGCGGTTTGTCCGACTGCCGTTGCATAGTCGTTAAAGAGAACGAGTTTTTTGTCTTCTGAAAAGTACGATAAAAGCTGTTCAATGATGGGCAGTTTTGATGCGATAGTAGGTATCGATAATATACTAATAGAGCCAATGCCAATCGCTAGTACAGCCGCCGCCACCCATTTAGATATACGGTAGACCTTTTTAGGTTCTCGTAAAACATGTTGAATGACGGTTTTTACCTCGTTATTTGACACGTCAAAAGGTTCAATTTCATCAATATCGATACGCAAAAAATCTTTTTCGCTTTTCAAGATAAACACTCCTTTAACTTTGGATTTTTCGCTAGCTTTTTCTTTCCACGATAAAGCCGGTTTTCAACTGCGGCTTTGGAAATATGTAAAATGTCAGCGATTTCGCCATTTGTGTAATCCAAATAATATTTCATTAAAAATAATTCCCGCTCTGAAGGGGGCAAATGCAGTACTTCAATTAGCAATATTTCTTTTTCAAATGATTTTTCCAAATGTATTTCAATATTATCTTGTGAAATTTGTGGAGGTGCCTGCTCGATTGAAACAGTATCTTGATATTTTTGCTGTTTTCGATAGAGTTCGATTGCTTTATATTTTGCGATTATACCAAGCCACTTTTTAAAATCTGTTTCATCTCCCTCAAATTGATGACACTTTTGCCAAATGAGCAAAAATACATCATTTACACACTCTTCAACTAGCATATGTCCGAAACTGTCGCCTAAAATTTTATGCGCAATTGCTTTGACATACCCTAAATATTGTTGGACTACATAACGAAGTGCTTTTTCTTCGTGTTGTTGTAGTCGTTGGATAAAATCAACCATGTTTTTCCTCCTTTTCATTCTTCTATCTACTATAACGAAATATTTTCCAAACACTCTCGCTAAAAATGAAAAATGTCCTTTATGATAGAAAGTGTTTGATGAAACGGTAGAAGATCGGGTAAGAGAATTGCATAAAGAGCTTGGCATTGAAGTGAAATTCCAAGATTTCCTTTCATTAGGTGTAATCCCATCTTATATGAAAAAGGCGAACTTTATCGACAATGAGTTTGTGAATGTATTTCTGTATATGCGGAATTGGGCATTTGAGCAGTTTAACGTGCAATTAGAGGGAGTATGGGGGATTGTAAAAGTGCCGTTTGCTAATTTTCAAGCGCTTTGGCAAGATAAGCTATTATCAACTGAGGTAACACGGTTTGAAGTAGAGCGTGCTAGTAAAATATAATGACTAAAATAATAGAAAAAAAGCATTTTACCGCATCCTGTCTCCTATTATATAACCGTGATTGAACGAATGGAGCAATGAAGCGATTATTAAAGGGCGGTGATAGCATTTACCTCGGAAATTTTCTAAAAGTATATCGGTCGCCTATTATCTGAGGCTCAAAAGAAAAAGCTATAGTTTTTTTGAAAAGATTAATAATTTATAACAAAGTTCGATTATTTAAAATAAAGATTCATTAAAAATCCTGTGATATTCTAAATGAAATATAACTTTATTGAAAACATTCAATCGTTTTATTCTGACCTTTCCATTGAAGACTTCGGGCTCCTCATATTAAAGCAGTTAGTAAAAATGTTGAAATTCGCGAAATATGAGGGGAAAATTATCGTAGTGCGAAATGGTCATTTATTGGGTTGTGCATTTCATTCGGAATTAACCGTGATTCAAGAATTATGTAATATTTTGTATACCATGTTATTACTTGCTAAATCTATTTTCGTATAGTACAGTATGGTTAAAATTTAAATAACTGAACACGATGATGGGAAGTAGTAGCAAGCACGTTTCTTTTAGAGAGTCAGCGGTTGGTGGAAGCTGATAGAAGCACTTGTGAATCCGTCCCGGAGTTGCACAGTCGAAGTAATGTAAGTAGGCTGTAGCCGGCTGAAATGCCGTTATGAAATAAGTGGATTAGGTATATGCCTGATCAATTAGGGTGGCAACGCGGGTAGCTCTCGTCCCTTTTTAGGGATGGGGGCTTTTTTGTGTTTATTTTGATTCAAAGAAAGTGGAGCTATTCGAGTTTAGCTTGCAACGCAATTACACCAAGACTTAATGGATGCAATGTCATGAAACTACTGGAGGTATGACTATGTTAGATATTAAACGCGTACGCGATAATTTCGCGGAAATTAAAGAAATGCTATTAACACGTAATGAAGATTTAGGCAACTTAGATGACTTTGAGGATTTAGATGCAAAGCGTCGTGAGCTAATTGCTAAAACAGAAGAATTAAAAGCAGAACGAAACAAAGTATCTGAACAAATTTCAATTATGAAACGCAACAAGGAAAATACAGATGAAGTTATTGCTCGTATGCGTCAAGTAGGCGATGAAATTAAAGAGCTAAATGTTCAACTAAATGATGTTGAAGAGCGCTTTAAAGATATGATGATGCGCTTGCCAAACATTCCACACGAATCTGTACCAGTAGGGACAACAGAAGACGACAATGTAGAAGAATATACTTGGGGTCAAATTCCAACATTTGATTTTGACATTAAAGCACACTGGGATCTTGCTACAGATTTGAAGATTGTTGACTTTGAACGAGGTACAAAAGTAACAGGTAGCCGTTTCTTATTCTATCGCGGGCTTGGAGCTCGTTTAGAACGTGCATTAATGACATTTATGATGGATTTACATGCAGAGGAGCATGGTTATGAGGAAATGCTACCACCTGTCATTGTTAATCGTGATAGCTTGACGGGTACTGGAAATCTTCCTAAATTTGAAGAAGATGTATTTAAATTAGAGGAAACAGATTATTTCATGATTCCAACGGCAGAGGTACCTGTAACAAACTTCTATCGTGATGAAATTTTACTGGCTGAGGCTTTACCACAAGGCTTTGCTTCCTATAGTGCGTGCTTCCGTTCAGAAGCAGGCTCTGCGGGTCGTGATACACGTGGTTTAATCCGTCAACATCAGTTCAACAAAGTAGAACTAGTTCGCTTTGTAAAACCAGAGGAATCATACGAACAATTAGAGCTATTAACAAATCATGCGGAAAAAGTATTGCAATTACTAGACTTACCATATCGTAAGCTAAAAATGTGTACAGCTGATTTAGGTTTTACTTCAGCGAAGAAATATGATTTAGAAGTTTGGATCCCTGCACAAAACATGTACCGTGAAATTTCTTCTTGCTCTAACTTTGAGGATTTCCAAGCAAGACGAGCGAATATCCGCTTCCGTCGTGAGCCAAATGCAAAACCAGAATATGTTCATACATTAAACGGTTCAGCTCTTGCCATTGGTCGTACAGTTGCCGCTATCCTAGAAAACTATCAACAAGCTGATGGAAGCGTAGTAATTCCTGAAGTTTTAAGACCATACATGGGTGGTAAAGAAATAATTGCACCAAAATAAATAACGGGTAAAAGCTATTTTAGATATCCTTTAACAAGTAACTGTCTTGCCTTTTTATCGATTTACAGATGCTTTTAATAGTATCATGTGCTGATAAAGAATCCATTTTGATTAATCTTTTTTCAAACTGGATTCTTTATATTTATTGTAAAATGCTAGTTTGTGGGGTTTTTTTGATCAAACTTTATTTCAAAGAAACAAAAGCGAAACAAACTGCGTTTTTTTTATGGAATAGCTTACAATATAAGTACATTAAAAATGCGTGCATATCTTCAGTAGTATGAGGTATACACGCATTTTATTATTTCATGACAACAAATCGTAGACAATCATATTTACGTTTTGCATGTTAAAGAGAATAGGATATCAAGTACTTTCACTAAAATAGTACCTAACACTCTTTTATTTTACGCACCGCGGCTTCATATAGAATGTGAAGTCCTGACTGTAATTCATTATCGGAGGCGTAAGCATAGGAGAGGCGAATATGATACATATCTTTTGGTTCATAAATATAGCCAGGATTAATGAGCACTTTTTGCTTTAATAGCTGAAAGAAAAAGTCAGTCGTAACAATCGGTTGATGAAACCGAATCCATATATAAAATCCGCCTTTTGGCGATTGCCAAGAGGCGATATCCGTAAAATATTGTTTCAACAATGCTTCCATCAGTGCCGCTCGCCGTTTCAATTCTATTTTTAGTTCCTGTACGTGTTGCTCATATAATCCTGTCGTTAACCAATGGGTCACAATTTCTTGTGAAAAGGCACTGGAGCCATAATCCATCTGCATTTTTATATCGGCTAATCTTTTAATGACCGGGGATGGTGCGACAACCCAGCCAATGCGTAATCCCGGACTTAATGTTTTGGACATACTCCCTAAGTACAGCACATGTCCTGCTGTGTCAATTGCTTTTAAAGGTGGGGTAAGTTCTTCAAAGGCCAGTTCAAAATACACATCATCCTCAATGATTGGTAAATGTAATGTCTTGCACATGTCATAAAATGATTGTTTTTCTTCCATAGACCAAATAGCACCTGTTGGGTTATGTAAGGTAGGGATAGCATAATAAATGCTTTGACGGCGCCCACGTCTTTTATCGATCACTGTTTCATTTCGATTCGATGAAGGTACACTTTGTAATTCCATGCCGAATGATTGGAATGGATGAATTGAATTCAAATAAGAAAAGGGATCTTGAAACACGATCGAGCCGGTTTCTAATAAGCCAACTGCAATCAGCTGCAGTGCTTGTAATCCACCAGAAACAATACAAATATTGTCAGGGGATGCTACAATCCCACGCTTTTTTAAATACGGACAAAGTGCTTCTCGTAATTGTAGGCTTCCTTGCGGAGAGGAATAGCCAATCGTTCTACCATCTAACTGCAATTGTTGCAAGGAAGATTGGATTTTTGCAGTAGGTAGTAAGCTTGGGGATAATTCCCCTGTACTAAGACGAATAATCGAATCGTCTTGTTCACACTCATTAATGACTTGGATTGTTTGGTAATTTGGTTTATGAATACTCGCTTCAATATATTTTTGCCAATTCGGCTGTTTTTGTTTGACTAGCATGTTCCAGGAATCATTGGATACATAGGTGCTCGACCCCACTTTAGAAGAGATAATTCCATCTGCTTTTAACTCGTCCATTGCTTCTTGGATCGTACTCCGATTGACCCCAAGCATGACCGCTAACTGTCTTTGAGTCGGTAGCTTCGTGCCACTTGGCCACTCGCCACTTTGTATGTTTTCGGTAATCCATTGAACGATTTGTTTAGAGAGACTAATAGACAACGTACGATCGGGTTTCCAATGCATTTTAATCCTCCTTTAAATTGGATGGGTAAATAACCAACCAATTGGACCTTTTATTGTAGTTATATCATAGATACGATAGAAAAGAATAGGAGTTGAAAAGATGGAACCGATACTACATGGCATTATTTTAGCCTTTGGACTCATTTTACCTTTAGGTGTTCAAAATGTATTCGTATTTACACAAGGGGTGATGCAACCGAGCGTAATAAGAGCATTACCGGCTGCGGTAACTGCGGCGATTTGTGATACGATTTTAATTATTTTGGCGAGCTTAGGATTATCTATCATCGTGTTACAATTCGAATGGCTTCGTTTCGTATTGCTAATCGGAGGGATTATATTTTTAATGTATATGGGCTTTGTCATTTGGCGTTCAAATGTCACAGCGTTGGACGATAAAGAGGCATTGCCGATTAAAAAGCAAATCGTTTTTGCACTATCTGTTTCCTTACTAAACCCACATGCCTTGTTAGACACAATTGGCGTGATTGGCACAAATGCTGTCAAATACAGTGGACAAGAACAGTGGCTATTTATCTTCGCCTGTATTTTGATTTCTTGGCTATGGTTTTTTGGCCTTATGCTGACAGGGGCCCTACTAAAGAAAATGCAAATATCACCTCGAATTTTTACATTATTTAATAAACTATCGGCCGTGTTTATATGGGGGACTGCCTTCTATTTATTTATAAGTTTGCTGAAATCAATATGAGTAAGAAAAATAGGCGCGGTAAACGAACAAAAGGGGTACATCTCTTAAGGACAAGAGACGTACCCCTTTACTATTTTACGGCAACAAAATGAAACTATTTTCTCGTTGAATCGTAGAAAAAGATAAGAAAGAGGGATGATTCATGATTTTAATACAGATTAAAGAAGCTGGATACACGCAAGGAAAACCTGTTATAAAAGATATCGGATTTTCGCTACCGGCTGGTCAATTAATCGGGTTGATTGGGGCGAATGGCGCTGGGAAAAGTACGACAATCCAATCCATGATGGGGACGATACCTTATTTTCAAGGAGATATTCAAATCGATACATATGGCTACGTACCTGAGCGCCCGATATTATATGAATATTATACATTGTGGGAGCACATTGATTTATTAATCCGCACGGTTGGTCAAGAGGAGAACGAATTAAAACAACAGGCAAAAGCATTATGTAAGGCATTTCGTTTAGAGGATAAATTGCATGAATATCCGATTCATTTTTCAAAAGGGATGCAGCAAAAAGTGATGCTTGTGTTAGCCTTAACGCCAATATATGAATTGTATATTTTAGATGAGCCGTTTATGGGTCTTGATCCGCAAGCGATAAGAAAACTCATTGAACTGATCGAGGATTACAAAGATCGTGGGGCTGCGATACTAATGTCGACACATGCCCTGGATACGGCTGAAAAAATATGTGACGCCTTTATTTGTATGCATGATGGTGCTATTTTAAAGCAAGGGACACTTCAAGCATTGCAGCAATATGAAGGGCAGCCATTGCTAGATATCTTTGATGAGCTGATTGCAGGTGTGACAGATGGCATTATTTAAAACCCGTCTTTTACAGCAATGGCGATTTCATCGGAAGATATTTCGTAGTGTTGCAGATTGGACAACTTATATGTATTTGTTCATTCCGTTTGGAGCCTTTCTCTTTTTCTTGTATAAGGAAACGATATTGAACGGAGCATATGGCTTTTTTCATTATGTGCCAGCTATTCCCTTTATTTTTTTACTTCTGTTACTAGCAAGTGTGGGGTACGTGCGGACATTTGAAGAGGCAGCGGATCGGCTCTTTTTATTGCAACATCAACGGACATTCCATCAGTTAAAGCGAAGTGCTTTTATGTATTCGCTGTTGATACAAGCTGTCTATATTAGCCTTTGTTTACTAGCACTTTTACCAGTGTTATTGCATCATTATCAATTCACAGCACTCGTCATTAGTCAAATCGTTTGTAGTATGATGCTGTACTTTTTAGTGAGTAAATCTTTTTATTTTCATAAGTGGATAAAAGCGATTGTTCAACTACTCGTCGGAACAGGGCTAACAGGGATGGTTGTCTATGCGAGCTTTAGTACTGTATCCATCACGATATTGTTCATCTTTAGCTGTATCGTCTATTACGAAAAGAGCCATATTCGTTCGAATCGCTATTTTGACCAGCATATTAGTGTGGAACGAGAGGCATATTATCGATGGCAAGCGCGTATTTTCATGGTGAACCCAGAGCTAGGAAGTTTAATGCCTGAAAAGCATACATTAAAAGCACCTCGTTTTTTTAAAAGAAGACTGTTTAAACGGTCAAATGATGCGACGTCGGAGCTTATGCTCAAGACATTAATTCGCAATAAGCGTTATCGATGGGGATATATACGTTTAGTAGCGACGACCATTCCTTTATATTTCATCTTGCCGTTATGGGCAGATATGACGTTACTGATGTTATCCTACTATATGTTAAATAGCTGGTTAATGTCGGTCATGCAAGAAATAAAGGGACATGCTGTTTTTAAAGTATTAACAATAAAAGAGACTGTATGGCATGTGTCGTTCCAACGGATAAAAAGCTATGCTGTAAACTATGTGCTATTCTGTATCGCTATAGTCATACTACTGGAAAATATTTTTAGTTAATAAGTTGCGAAATTACTAACAAGTAGTTGAAATAAAAGGGAATAGGGCTATAATACAAGAACAACTAGACGATAGAGAATTTTTAGCAATTGTTTTGCCAAAGAAGTAAGTGGAATAATATATAGTATACACTATTTTTGAGGTGCATTTGATGTAGCGCCTTTGTCTACTGTATAACGTATTGTGAGAGCTCGCTAGTTTAGCTTAGTACCGAAATGGTAGAGGGGGGATTTTTTTGGACAAGAACATGATAAAAAGGGAAATAATCAGTTGGTTGAACGCGATAGGCGCGGCGATCTTGCTGACAGTTGTCTTACGTTATTTTATTTGTACACCTATTCTCGTTGATGGTGCCTCTATGCTACCGACAATTGACAGTGGGGATCGTGTTATTGTTAATAAAATTGGTCCAAAAATATCCCAATATGACCGTTTTGATGTCATTGTTTTTCGAGTAGATGAGGACACAAATTATATTAAACGAATTATTGGCTTACCTGGTGATCATATTGAATATAAAAATGATGAGCTGTTTATTAATGGCGAGAAGTTTGAAGAACATTATTTGGAAGAACATAAAGTAGCTTTAGCCGATGCGGATATACTTACGGAAGATTTTAATTTACAAGAGTGCTTAGAGGAAGAAATAGTACCAGAAGAATGTTATTTTGTACTCGGTGACAATCGTAAGAGTAGTATGGATAGTCGGAATGAACGTGTAGGTTTTGTAGCCCGAGAACAAATTATCGGTACGGTTGATTTAGTTGTATGGCCACTCCATCATTTAAGCTTTATTCAAAATTAACAAGCGGTTTACTAAAGACTTTGAAGAACATTATTGGTATAATTTGTATAAGTTTTTAGTGGTGAATTAAGGATTAGAGGTGTAGAAAATGATTGATTTTCTCATTGTGATGGTGACGATGATAGCGGTAGCATCTATCCCATTAACAGCGATTATTACAGCGCATCGCCGAGGACAGGCGAAAATACAAGTAAAAATGCTAGAAAAAGAAATCGAACTAGAGCAGCTTCGACTAGAAACATTCAAAGTGGAAACAGACAAAATGAAGCTAGATCTCGAGCAATCCAAGCAAATGTACTTAGATACACAAAAACAAATTGCGTATCAAAATGAAGAAAGATAGAAAGTCATCCTCTGCGATTGGCTAGACGGATGTGAACGCCAAAATAAGCTAGGGTTATATGAAACCTAGCTTATTTTTTTAGTAGAATGTAAAGATGTTTTAATTATTTGTAAAATTATAATAACTAATACATGGAAAATATTATAATAGACTTTAAAGAATGATTAATGAAGTAAATACAAAAGTGAGGTGAGATCCTACTACTTAACCGCGAGTGGGAGATGAAGTATGAATAAAATATTAATCATTGAAGATGACTGGGATATTAATGAAGTGCTCGTACTCTATTTAAAAAATGCAGGATTTGAAGTGTATACCGCTACAACGTTAGCAGCTGGTGAAAAACGATTATGTGAAACGCCTATCGATCTTATTTTGCTTGATGTTAATTTACCAGATGGAAATGGATTTGATTTTGCAAAGAAAATCCGCAAGCAGTTCGATACCATTATTATTTTTGTGACAATTCATCATTATATCGAACAAAAATTACAAGGGTTTGAAGTTGGCGGCGATGATTATATTACAAAACCATTTATTCCAAAAGAGGTTGTTGCCCGTGTTCAAGCACAGTTACGCAGAAAAGGCACTACAATACACGAGCAGGTCATTGAACTAGATAATTTACGACTCGACTTAGATCAAAAAGAAGTATATAAAGACGGTGAACGTGTCAATTTATTTACAAAAGAAAAGAAGCTCCTTTTTTATTTAGTTGAAAATGCCAATAAAGTCGTGAGTAGTGAGCAAATTATTAATGAAGTATGGGGCTTTGACGGGATTGCTGATTCGAAAACCGTGGCGGTACACATTAGTACTTTACGGCGTAAAATAGGGGATTCGTATTCTAAAGGTAGCTGGATACAAACGGTGAGAGGGTTTGGATATAAATTTGTGACAAACGAATAATGAATTTTTCCCAAAGCATTTATACTAGCCACACGTTCTTCGCTTGTAAAGGAGCAAAAGGTTAATTTGCATAGATAATTGAATATTCCGATACTATATAGTGATTTTACGGTATAATGGTTCTATCATGTAAAGAGGTATTAGATAAAAGGAGTTTTAGTTATGAGTTTACAAGCCGTTCAAGCATTTTTTGCAAACCATGGTCGCGAGGAGGATATCGTTGTCCATGCCCAAAGCACAGCATCTGTACAAGAAGCAGCAGAGGCAATTGGTGTACATCCAGCACGTATTGCGAAAACACTTTGCTTTCAAGGAAAAGATACACCGATTTTAATTGTTGCAGCGGGTGATACGAAAGTAGACAATGCGAAATTTAAGCAAACATTTGGAGTGAAAGCAAAAATGCTCGATCCAGACAGTGTTTTACAGGTGACAGGGCATTCCATTGGTGGCGTTTGTCCTTTTGGGCTAGTAACAGACGTACCTGTCTATGTAGATGCGTCGTTAAAACGTTTTACAACAGTGCATCCCGCATGCGGCAGTTCAAATTCCTCTATCGAATTAACGGTCGATGAGTTAAAACTATACGCCCATGCACAAGGGGAAGTCGATGTGTGCAAAGATTGGGATGCAGCATTAGCCCAGTAGTACATAGGACAAGTTGCGGTAACATTTTAACAATAGAGGCGTATAAAGCTTGATCAGAATACCACAATAAATCTGTCATTTGAAAATACATGATGGAGGGGTATTGATGTCAAACAAATATCAAGCAAAGCCAGATGACCGTTCAAACAATGTCGAGCGTTTACAATCCATGGTGAAAAATACGATGGAAAATATGGAAGCTGCAGAAGAAACGATGCTCTATGCAAGCCCTGAAGAACGAGCGCAAATTGAAGCGAAAAATAAACGACGAGAACAGTCTGTTGCAGCAATGCAAGCGGAAATGCAAGACGAAAAAGCAGCTCGTGAACAAGGCTATAACTAGAAGTTTAACTATAAAAACTATACAAAAACGCTAGCGGACATTCCATCGCTAGCGTTTTATTTACGAATGGGCAAGTATGAGTATGCTAATACCATTTTAAATTGTTATTTCCACCTAGTTGTAGTGATTAGTGTAAGCACTAGCGCCCGTTCATAATAAAAAATGATTTTCTCCATCCTTTTGTTTAATTACATCGTATAAGGGCATTTTATACATAGATGATCAAGTGAAAGGAGAGAGGATTGTTGAACAATTCATTACGAGATCAAGCGTTAGACATTTTATCGAAGCATTCTGTTGGCGTCATGGCCACTGTGTCAAATGGTAAACCAGATTCACGTTACATGACATTTTCAAATGATGGGTTTACTTTGTACACGGTAACCCCAAAAGATTCAGGGAAATTAGACGAGCTGAGAAAGAATCCTCATACTCATATTTTATACGGGTATGAAAATGAAGAGCTAGGGGAGACCTTTTTAGAAATTGAAGGGAAAGTATTAGAATCAAATATAGATGAAATGAAAGAGCGCATTTTATCTAATTATAAAGGAGACTATTTAGGTGATGCGTCCTCTTTAGTCCTATTAAAGATTGAGCCAGAGCGTCTGCGATTTATGAATAAAAGTGGAGATAACCGAGAGGAAATCAACTTCCATTAAGAAGGGATGAGGCGGATGGACAATTTACAAGAGCAAATCTTAGATATTTTAGATAGCAAAAAAATCGGATCCATGGTGACAGTAAAAGGTGATAAGCCTTATGCACGTTACATGACTTTTACGAATAGAGGATTTAAGCTTTATACGATGACAGAAGATGATTCATCCAAAGTATTGGACCTTGAAAATAACCCGTATACCCATATTTTATTTGGATATACAGAGTCCGATGAAAATGCCCCTTATCTCGAAATTGAAGGGAAAGTAACAGACTTTATCGATGATGAATTAAAGTTAAAAGTGACGAACTTTCTCCGTGGTCTAATCAATGATAATGCACATGATATGATTACACTGGAAATTGAGCCTACTTGTATTCGGTTAATGAATAAACAAGGACAACCTCCTCAGGAATTAACGTTCCCGTTAGCTTAATTGAGAGGCGATCTTCCATTAGGGGAGATCGCCTTTTATATTAAGAAAGGCTGTCCTCATGTTATGCTAGGAGGAAAGGAGTGAGAAGATGCTAGAAAAGTTACAACCCTTTGTTGATCAGCAACTTGCTCGAATTGTCCAGCAAGATGAGATTCAATTTATTTATGACATTAGCGGTGAATTAGTCGGAGAAATACATATGGAAGAAGGGCAGCTACAGCGCATTGATTTTTATGATGTGGATGCTTTAATGGAGCAGGGTGTCCCGTTAACAAACAGTGCGCTGATGGATGCTATCGTACGTCCCAATCATGCACTATTTGAAATAGAAGCAAAGGAAATTTCAACAATCGCTTGGCGTATAAAGGAAGCGCTAGATAATCGTGATTTAAAGCTCGACGTCATTGTAGACTTTGATGCGAATTATTTAGCTACATTTGAAGAAGTGGAGCCGCGCTACCGTCTTGCTTTGCCGAATTCAGGTCTTCAGCTGTCGATTAAACGGGACGGGACGTTAGCAAGTGCAACATTTATGCATGAACATTATACCGTACAATATCCAGAAACGATGATTTCTCCTGAGGAAGCAAAAGTTATTTTGTTACAGCAACCACTCATGCAGTTAGCGATTCATATGGAAAATACTTGGCATTATGTGTATGTACCAGCATACGATATGTATGGGGTAGGAGTAGACGGACACGTAAAAAAGATGAGCGAATGGCCTGAAATGATAGGATTTGGCTATGATGTATTGCCGGAAGTACATATAGATAAGCTGCTTGAAATATTACTGCTTGGTGGGAGACAAGGACGTGTGGAATACACGGAACAGGAAGAAGAGCGCTACTGGGACGTAATCGTAGACGAAGCATTGCAACAATCCACAGTAGAGCAACCGTTTACTCGTGCTTGTCAGGCATTAAAGTATGCAGTAGGGGAAGCGTATGAAAAGTATAGGCTTGAACGAATGCCAAATACTGTTCCTGTATACAACTATGCTCCTTTTTATCTAGACGAGGTAGAAAATGAATACACAACTTATCGGTTCGTATACGAGCATCAAGGGATTTATTTATCGGAAAAAGCATCGGAAATCGTTGTGCATAACGAAACAGGGCATATACAATCGATGGCGATTTCCACGATTCCTTACGAGCAATTAAACGAGCTACCAAAACCGATGATTACACTGGAAGAAGCCAATGCTATCGTGAAACAATATGTGGATGTCGCACTAACAGTAGAGCGAGCAGATTTAGGAATAAATGAATACAACTTGATGTATAGCATAGATTATCCTCATTCTCCAACAGGCGGACATATTGAATCGATTAATGCTTATACAGGGGCGATTACATATGTTGAAACAGGGTTTGTTCCGATAAACGAAGAAAGTTAAATGTATAATAGAATGAATATCTCCTACGTAAAAGAATATTACGCTAGGAGATTTTTTTATGAATCGAAAGTATAAGTTTCATGGATATCCGCAAAGATGTGTCTCTCTAAATAGGTAAAACTATTTTGATTGACATGTATATTTTAAATGCCATGGTCTCATAATGGTAAAAATAGATAATGTGAAATTGTTATATTTTATAAAAATTAAGAATAGTTAATAATGAAGTTGTAGAATGAGGAGGAATGGATAGATGTTTGAAGTAGGACAATGGGTGTCATATCGACAAACTCCGGCTTTTATTTTAGAGGCAAATAATATAGAAAAAAAATATTTAATTCAAGCACCAAAAGTGTCGAAGTTATCATATTGGATTCCGGAAGATTATTTAAGACCGAATGAGGAAGTCCAATTGTTAGAAGAAGATATTTACGAGTTAAAAGTAGTAGCCATTAAAACAGGGGATTTACAATGGTATCGTGAATTATCACAACAATATCAATAAATAAGGGTGCTTCGTCAGTTTTGCGAAGCACCCTTTTAATTATAGCTTAAATCGACTTACGGCTGTAGCGAGTTCGTTGCTTAAGTTGTTTAATTGTTCTGAAGCCACAGCAACAGAGTGAATCGCTGTCAGTTGCTCATTTGAAGTGGCGCTTACTTCTTGACAGGCAGCAGCTGATGTTTGGGCATTTGCAGCCATTTTCTCAATAGTCTGTAGCACTTCATCTTTGTAGCGATTGACACCATCTATTTCGTGGTGAACAGCTACAAACGATGCATTAATACGATCAATACAATTTGCTAAATTCGTAAATAGACTACTTGTATTTTCAACAATGTCATTTGATTCATTGAATGTCTGTTGCATATCATTCATACGTTGGGAGACAATTTGTGACTCCTGTTGAAGTTGTGTAATTGTCTGTTTTACTTGTTCGGTTGCGTCAGCAGACTGTTCAGCTAGCTTTCGTACTTCATTAGCTACAACAGCAAATCCTTTCCCGTGTTCCCCAGCACGAGCGGCCTCAATCGATGCGTTTAAGGCAAGTAAGTTTGTTTGAGCCGAAATGGCACTAATCGTATTCATAATAGAATCAATGGAGCCAATTTTATGCTCTAATGCAGTAATGACCGTACCCATTTGTTGTAATTCTTGTTCTGAATGCGCAAAGCTTGTCCGAAGTAGCCCCATTTTTTCGCGGCCCCCTTCATTTAATGCGCCAGCTTCAGCAGTAATAGCCTCGGTAGCGTGGGAGCGTTCATTGATGTTGTGGATTTTTTCGGCCAATGTTACAGATTGTTCTGTCACCGCTTCTGCATTCATAGAAGATTCTGACGCACCGATGGCAATTTCATTGACCGCGGATGAAACTTCGATTGCAGATGCGCTTGTTTCCTCAGCCATTGCACTTAAATGATGGGAACGTTCTTCTACATTAGCAGATGAATTTTTTACGACTTGAATAATATTTTTCATATGATGAATCATGTCGTTAAAATGATGTGCAAGGCGACCGATTTCATCGCGACTTTTTACATCAATATGTACGGTTAAATCACCGTCTGATACGCGCTCCATTAATGTGCCAAGCGTATAAAGCGGTTTAATAATACGTGAAATGAAAAAGTACAGTACAACAAATGTGACGACTAAAATTAAAATAGTAATAATAAAAATAATTTTTTGAATATCTTTCGCAACAGTTTGTAACTGATCAATCGTGTAAATCGCACCTACTGTCCAATTTAAGTCAGGAATCTTTTGATAAATAATGATTCGATCTTCACCGTCAATTGTTGATTCTAATTTATTTGTGCCGTTTGTATTTTTCATTTGCTGGACAAAGTCATAGTTTGCGAGGCTTTCACCGGCCAGGGTAGGGTGTGCAACAGCCGTGGCGTTGTCATCTAATATAAACGGATAGCCTTCATAGCCTAATTCAATTGCGGATACCATATTAGTTAAGCTTTCTAGTAAAATATCGACCCCTAGTACACCGATCACTTCATTTCCATCATAAACCGCTTTCGAACCGGTGATGGCATATTGGCCTGTCGCCGCATCAATATATGGGTCGGACCATGTAACAACGGATGGATTAGCCATGCTATCGATATACCAACTACGAGTAGTCGCATCGACGTCTTGAATGCCATCAAAATGTGGTTCAAATAAAATGTGATCTGCCTGTGCAAAATAAATACCCGAAGCTTCCCCGTAGTGATGCATAAATGTCGTGAACTCTGTACGAAGTGTTTTGTCTGCTTCGTCAAATAACACTTCATTTTCTTTAAAATAGGTAATGACCTCATCTGATTCAGCATATGTAAGCAATACTTTTTCATAAACACCAAGTGCTGTTGTGACGTTATTTGAAAGTTGGTCTACAAGCGATTTGCTTTGTTCGACAACGCTTTCTTCTGTTTTGTTTGTAATAATAATGGAACTAATTGAAGCTAAGGAACTTAATCCAATCACGACAATTAAAATAACAATACCTATAATTTTCCATTTGACGGATAATTTCATCCATCTTGCCCCCTTTTTTAACATAACGATACTTATTCTAACACTTTAGAATTTTTAGTAAAGGAAAAATCGTTCTTTTGTCTGTAAATTGATTGTATGAAATATTGAAACTTTTGGGGGAGAAGTTCGTATGGTAAAGTAAGGGTAAGCCTTTAACTGTAGAACGGAGGAATTGTAATGACTGAAATGAAAAATCCACTATTTGACGATTTGGATGCAAGAACGTCAACACCAGAACAACCAAAACAGGAAGTAATGGAAGCTACACCAACACAATTAGTATCTAATGAGGAATTATCACAAATTCGCCAACGACAAATCAAACTAAAAACGGAACCCCGTGTTTTACAGCTAGCCGATAAAATTGATGTAAATAATCAAATTGCTGTACTAGAGTTTGGGAAAGAAACAGCAAAAGGGATTTCTACATTTTCTGATCGTATGTTAGCGACGATTAAGACAAGTAATCTTGAAAAATCAAGTACGCTGTTAAATAACTTGAATAAAATTATGGACCGCTTTGATCCAAAAGAATTTTTGGAAGAGGAAAAAAAGGGTGGTTTTTTAAAACGTTTATTTACTCGTAGTAAAGAACAATTAGAACGCATTTTAGCAAAATACGATAGTATGAGTAAAGAAGTGGACGCTGTTCATACGGAAATTCAAAAGTATGAAATTGAAATGAAACGCAATACGATTGAATTAGAGCAAATGTATGATGAAAACTTAAATTATTTCCATTCATTAAGCGAGCATGTAGCAGCCATTGATGTGAAACTAGAGCAATTACAGGCGTATTTACCAACGCTTGAAGCGAAAGGCAATGCGGGCGACCAAGAAGCATTAATGGAGCTTGATACAGTTCGTCGGAATATGGAACTGTTAGAGCAACGAAAGTATGATTTAGAAATGGCACAGCAAGTGAGCTTCCAATCTGCTCCACAAATCCGCTTGATGCAACAGGGTAATAACAACTTAATCGCTAAAATTAACTCTGCTTTTGTCACGACGATTCCAATTTTTAAACAAGGGTTGATTCATGCAGTGACATTGCAGCGCCAAAAACTTGTATCCGATTCGATGGCGGAATTAGACAAGCGTACGAATGAAATGCTCATTCGCAATGCCGAAAATATTCGCCAAAATTCAGTAAATATCGCTCGTCAATCAGGTGCACCAAGCATTTCTGTGGAAACGATTGAAACAACATGGCAAACGATTATGCAAGGTATTCAAGAGACGAAACAAATTCAGGCAGAAACAATGCGCAACCGTGAAGAAGGGCGTAAACGCATTGAGAAACTGCAATTAGAATACGAGAAATTAAAGCGTATGTAATAGATAAAACGGAGCTATCCCATCAGTAGGATAGCTCCTGTTTTTTTGTGTAATAATATTTTTTATAAAAAATTGAAATTTCTGTAACGAATGGGGTTTAAAATCTATATATAAGTATCCCAGTTTAAATTTGGTGAGAGGAGGGGAAAGGTGGAGGATTTAAGTGAAGTGTATAAATCCTATGCAAATGAAGTAAAGCGTTTTCTCGTTTGTTTAACTTCTAATGTAGATTTGGCGGAGGAACTGACCCAAGAGACCTTTTATCAGGCAGTAAAATCGATTCATCGGTATAACGGAGAATGTAAAATGTCTGTCTGGTTATGTCAAATTGCGAAGCATACTTATTATAACTACTTAAAAAAGGAAAACCGCTATCACTCCATGAGTGTAGAAAATATGATGCAAATGGGGGAGGAAATAATGTCTACGGTTGATTTACCGGATGTTGAGCTCGCTAGGAGAGATACGCTTATTTCTTTACATAAAGAAATCCATTTGTTACATGAGCCTTATCGTGAAATTTTTTTACTAAGAGCCTCTATTAATCTAAGTTTTAAAGAAATTGGAGAAATATTTAATAAAAGTGAGAACTGGGCAAGGGTAACGTATTATCGAGCCAAATTAAAACTAGCAGAAAGGGTACAAGGTGATGATTATGAATTGTAATATTATCAAAGATTTATTGCCATCTTATGTAGATGATCTTTGTAGTGAAGAGACACGTATAGTTGTACAAGAACATGTAGCGCATTGTGAACAATGTGGACGCTATTTAAAGATGATGGAGCAGCCAACGAATACGATTCAACTGGTGTCAGAAGAAGTCATCGTGGCTAAAGCACCTTTTAAACAGATTATTAAAAATCGACGTATTCAAGTAATTGTAGCTATTATACTTACGTTTATGATGACGGTCATAGGGGGCTTCGTCATTCAAGAAGTTGGTGTTGTCAATCAAATATTCTTTCCAAGAGAAATAGCTTTTGCAAAGGTGATAGATGATACGGAACAATGGGAAACTTTAAAGTTTGGGGAATTGGGCGACGAAGATTTGTTTATGTTTGATAGTATTTTTTGGGATAAAGAACTGGTTAATCGTATTAGTAATGAAAGCGATATTTTATTACGAGTGAAGGATAAAGATGGTCATATACTCATTGGCCCAGTTCAAGTACCGGCTGGCACAAGTGTAAAATTAGATGGGTTGCAAAGGAATGAGCCGTATTTCTTTGAAATCCAAGCACCACAAGGAAGATATTTTATTAGTGTAATATGAAGCAAGTAAATCATCTTGCAAAAAATTAGGCTATTTCAAATAGTAAAGTTACAAAAAATTAGTTGAAGCCGTGCTCGCGAAAAGCGTCCGCCGGAATGGAATCAACGGCATCGAAGAAAAAGAGAGTACATGCACAACAATTCATTCATGTACTCGCTCCTGTTATTTAATAAATTTTTTCAGCGTCCTCCAAGTAGTCGGGGGATTTTTTATTTGCATTCATAAGCGTATTGCTATATCATAAAGTATATTAAGTTTATCGGAATTAAAGGTATTATAAATGAGTAAAGGTTGTGACATGGATGACATATGTAAAAGAAAAAGCGAAACGTTACTTAACGAATTTTAATCGATTACCTTCATTAACGACAATGACGCCGCAAAGAGCGAGAGCATTGCGAGCAGCATTGCCACCAGTTACTGTTAAAACAGGTACGGTAGCTACGATTGAAAATCGAACAATTACAGTAAGGGACGGTGCAAACATTCCAATCCGTATTTATACACCAAAAGGGGATGGACCTTTCCCGATTATGATTTATTATCACGGTGGCGGTTGGGTACTAAACGACTTAAGTACATGTCATGCAAGCTGCACATTACTCGCAGAGAAGACAAAATCCATTGTCGTGTCTGTGGAGTATCGCCTAGCACCTGAATTTAAATTTCCAATTCCGTTACATGATGCATATGATGCGTTCACGTGGGTAAAAAGTGAGGTAACACAACTACAAGGAAATGGTGTTATTGCAGTAGCCGGAGATAGCGCGGGAGGCAATTTAGCTACGTGTGTGGCACTCTTAGCGAAAGAACAACATCTAAACATTGATGCACAAATTTTACTGTATCCGGTGACGAATTTATCTTATAAAAGTGATTCATATGAAACCTATGCAACAGGATTTGGATTGGACCGCGATGTGATGAAATGGTTTGGCCATTACTATATTCGAACAGAAGCAGATGCGAAAAATCCACTAATCGCACCGCTTCATGGAAAGTTAGCAGGCTTACCACCAACATTTTTGTTAGTGGCAGAAAATGATGTATTACGTGATGAAGGATTACTTTATGGCAAAAAATTAGCGCAATCCGGTGTAGTAGTCCAACAGTCCATTGCTTCTGGGCTTGTCCATAGCTTTTTTACTAAAAATGATGTATTTGAAGAAGAAATTGATGGAACGATTGAAGAAATAACGAACTTTTTAGAAACGTATGTTTATTAATGGCGTGTTGAGATTGTGAAATATCTGGAGCTTTTTTGAAAGTATAAAAAATGCAATTCGACTTCGATTCGAATTGCATTTTTCTGTTATTGGTTTTATGGGTAGTGATTATTCTTTCTCATAAAAATAATTATGGAGCGGTAGAGAAAAGCCGATACTGCCAAGTGTACCTCCTAGCCATTTTGGTACAAAATCGGATAGTTCAACGTTTGTTAAATAAATTCCTTCTCGTGATAAGACTTTTTTAACAGCAGTGACAAATTCATGTAATGTAAAGGACTCTCCAAGATTCAGTTTTTCCTCATAATCTTTTGTTAATTGTTGGAGTAAGTAAAAGGTATGTTCGTCCATATTCGTTGAAATGACATATTGGTATATGGCATATTTTTGATGGTTAGCTGCTAAGTTTTGTAAAAGTTGAATTTGAAAATCTTGACGTGCAATTTGTTTTTCAAGTGCTTGTAGTCGTTCTTCGATTGTTCTATACATATATTCACCTCACTTTAGTTTTTTAGTTAAAGCACATCGGTTATGTTCTATTATATCAAAAAGGTGCTATATTTTATCTGAAATAGATGCTAGACTATGTCGAGTATAGAAATTTGAGTAATGGTTCGAGATATTGAGGTGTTTTTATGGACCGACTAAAAGGAATTTTAATGATTATTATAGGATCGATATCCTGGGGAGCGACAGGTCCGATCATGGAATGGTTGTTATCTACAACAGAAATAACCCCTTCATTTATGCTTGCTGTTCGTTTAATTATTGCAGGCACACTGTTACTAGCCTTTTTACATGTAAAGGGTACAAATGTCTTTGCTATTTGGAGACAAGCAACATGGCGTAACCAGTTACTTATTTTTAGTATTGTCGGCATGCTAGGCCTACAGTTTACATTTGTAAAAACGATTGAAGAAAGCAATGCAATTGTTGCTACATTATTACAGTTTTTAGCGCCTATTTTTATTATACTCTATGTGTCGATTACGCATAAAAAATGGCCACCAAAAGCACAAGTGATCGGCATTATCGGTACATTGTGTGGTCTCTTTTTGTTGCTGACGAATGGCTCAATCAGTTCATTAATGGTGAGTAAAACCGCACTTATATGGGGTGTTGCAGTAGGATTTACGTATGCATTTTACACATTATATCCAGCACGTCTGATGAAAGAGTGGGGCGTATTAGTCGTTGTTGCGTGGGGATTTTTACTGAGTGGAATGGAGCTATCTGTAATAGGAAGAATTTGGGCGACAGATGAGTGGGGGTTACTCGCTAATTCAACAGTGATGTGGATGATTGCAGGGCTTGTGATTTTTGGTACCGTTGCATTCGTGTTATTTTTAAGCAGTATGAAATATATTACGGCAGTCGAAACGAGTGTGTTATCAAGCTTTGAGCCGGTAACTGCAACGATTATTTCGGTACTTTGGCTCGGTTCAGTCATGCAGATGTGGCAAGTTGTCGGCATCATGCTCATGCTTGTATTTGTTGCGTATTTATCAATTGCTGGCAAGAAGGAATAAGGTAGAAAAGGGGGTGTTCTGAAAGTTTTTACTTTTAGGACACCCCACTTTTTTATTTTGAGAGACGCAGCAGAAAATTTTACGTACCTCACTTTCGCACCGCTAAATAGATCATCATTAAAATAATTAATCCTGTACCGAGCCATTGGAATGTGCCGAATGGTTCGCCAAGCCATAATACAGTTGCAAGTACAGCTGTTAGTGGCTCGATGTTACCAAGTAAACTTGTTTCCTTCGCTGTTAGTGTTTGCAAGCTTTCAATATAAAACCAAAATGCAAGCATTGTCCCAAAGATGACGACAATAATTAAATAGAAGATTGTCTCGCCTGTCCAAGTGGATATGTTTACATCCCAAACAGGATACACTAGATTGATTGCGACAGCTCCGATCACCATTGCCCAGCCAACAATTACAAGCGAATCGTATTTTTTTAACAGGGGAATCGCATACAACGTATAAAAAGCGAGTGTAACGCCGGCTAAAAGCCCCCATACAATAGCAGGCATCGGAACAGCGAATGCAGAAACAGAACCGTTTGTTAGTAAAAAGAAGCAGCCTGATAATGCAAGTGTTACTGTTACAAAGTCTTTCCTACTAAACTTGGATTTCTTTGTTAGCACTAACCAGACGATAATCATCACGGGTGCTAAATATTGCAATAAAGTGGCAACAGCCGCGTTTCCATAATTAATACTTGCTAAATATGTATATTGAACTGCTAGCATACCAACAAGCCCGAAAATGATCAGACGAAGGGCATCAGTTTGCCAAACACGAAAGACTTGTTTGCGGTCTTTAAATATGCTTTGTGTAAGTAGGAGTAAAATGCCTCCGATTAATAATCTGATCGTCACAAGCCAACCGACTCCGACCTCAAACTTTTGGAATAATTGCTGTGACATGGTGCCCCCGATTCCCCAGAAAAAAGCCCCTAAAATCACGAGGGTAAAACCTACTAATTTATTTTTTGCCATAATAACCTCTTACTATATTGATATCATATCGATTGTAGCCTAACTATAGATAAATAGAAAGGAATTGTTAAATATTCTTAAACAATTCTTAAACAATATACTTAAATGTATATTATTTATGTTAGTATAGAAAATATACAATACATACAAAAAATAGAAATTTTTTTACTGAAGAGAGGGATACATCCTTGAAAACATATAAACAAATAGTGCATGAACAGAAGTCATTGTTTTTATATGTTTTACTTACATATGTTATAGCAGGGGTAGCAATTATCTTTCGAGAACCGCTGTATGGCATTTTTGGTGAACGTAATTATGTGACAATTCACTTAATCATTGAAATATTTATTTGTTTTTTCTCTTTATCCATTGCTGTACAAATTTGGTTAATTTCTAAATATAATCCGAAAAATCACACCATTTATATGGGTGCATTATTTTTAATGATGGGGATATTAGAAGTGAATCATGCCATCGCCTATAAAGGAATGCCTTACTTTATTCAAGAAAGTGGTCCATATTTAGCTACATGGTTTTACGTTATTCCTCGGATAATGTTTCCATTAGGGTTAGTGATTATCTTTTTAATAAAAGAAAAAGAAATTTCAAATAGTAGAAGATTACAATCGTATGCGCTCAGTATCACCTTTAGTTTGATCGTAATTGTTATGGTGTATATGCCAACTCAACTCTTACCAGTACTTGTTGATGAAAATGGGACAACCGCATTAAAAAATAACTTACAAATGGCTGCTTTAGTTTTACAAATTGCTTTAATTATTTTATTAGTAAAACGCATAAAAGTGATGCCACGCCGAGCAATACTAATGATTGCTGCATCGCTTTACTTATTATGTAGCGATATTATGTTTGTCTCTTATAAGGATGTATATGATATTTATAATTTCACAGGCCATATTTTCCAACTTCTCGCGTATTTGTTATTGTTTAAAGCAATTTATTATTTAACGGTTGAACAACCATTTAATAAATTAATGGAAGCAAATACATCATTGGAACAGTCAGAGCAAAAGATTAAACAGCTAGCGTATTACGATGAAATAACAAAACTACCAAATGAACGGTATTTAATGGAATATTTATCGGGAAGTTTAAAACTAGGGGAGTCTCGTAAAGCACTTGTTATTTTTGGGGTAGGAAGATATTACAGTATCAAAAATTCGCTTGGTACGAAATATACAGATAAAATGCTTGTCATGATTACAGAGCGATTACAAAAGTTTTTACCTGCAAATTATGTACTGTGCAAATTGGCGGAAGACCGATTTGCTATTTTTATAGAAAAACATGATGATTCTCAAAAAATTTACAAGCTTTCACAGCAATTAAAAGAGATGATGGAAGAACCGCTTGCTATCGACCATTTTGCTCTAAATAGTAATGTTGATATTGGGATTTCATTGTATCCAACAGATACAAGTAATCCAGAAGATTTACTGCAATTTGCAAAGTTTGCTACATATGAAGCGGAAAAGGAACCAGATCGTATAGCTTTTTATACAGCTGACATGCAAAAAGCACAGTCAGAGCGCATTGTTTTAGAAAATGATTTAAAAAATGCGATTGCACGCGACGAGCTGTTCTTAGAATATCAACCACAATTAAATTTACGCACAGGGGAGATTCGCTCGGCAGAAGCACTTATTCGTTGGCGTCATCCAAAGAGAGGATTAATTTCACCGTTTGAGTTTATTCCAATCGCTGAAGAGAGTGGTTTAATTGTTCCTATTGGCCAATGGGTGCTGGAGCGAGCTTGTCGTGAAACAGTAACTTGGCAGCAAAAATATAAGCAGCCGATGAAAGTAGCGGTTAACTTATCGATGGGGCAACTTTATCAAGAGGATTTTGTTAATTTTGTAAGGCAAACATTACAACAAACAAAATTGAAGTCACAATATCTTCAACTAGAAATTACTGAAAGTATGACGATGAATACAAAGCAAATTATTCCTGTACTGAAAGAGCTGAAAGAACTAGGCGTTGCCATTGCTGTCGATGATTTTGGGACAGGCTATTCATCTTTGTCCTATTTAAAAGATTTCCCCATTGATTGCTTAAAAATCGATCGTAGTTTCATAGGGAATATTTTAGAAAATCCAAATGATGAAGCATTAGTGAGAATGATTTTATCGATGGCAAAGCATTTAAATTTAAAGGTCGTTGCAGAAGGAATTGAAACGGTTGAGCAACTAGACTATTTACTACATAGCGACTGTGATAAAATTCAAGGGTATTTTATTAGTAAACCGATTTCGTATACAGCACTTGAAACCGATTTTACAAAAATACAGCAATTTGCAGCTGAGCAACTATCTAAGTTGAAAGTAAAGAATTAAGATTGACGTCTCCTGAACAAGTCAGGAGGCGTTTTTTTGTCCCGATTCTGAAGAGACATTTCGATAGTAGTAAGTAAAGGAGGGAATGCAATGATTACGATTAGTCCAGGCCATTGGAAAGTAGGGTCAGGGGCGGTTGGTTTAATTGATGAGGTGACAGAAGCAAGGAAAGTGGTTGACCGGGTTGTGAAATTACTTGAATATCGAGGGATTAAGGTCCATAAAATCGTTGATAATCAATCCAAAAATCAGCGTGAAAACGTACAATTTTTAGTGAGCTCACACAATAAAACAGACCGACGAATCGATGTAAGCATCCATTTTAATGCGATTAAAGGGATTGAAACAAGAGCTATTGGAACAGAAGTATTGTATCAAGAGGAAGCAGTTAAGCCGCTAGCGATCAATTTAAGTAAAGCAATTGCTACAGCAGCTAGTTTTATAAACCGCGGTGCGAAAAAACGATTAGATTTAGCTTTTTTAAATCACACAACAAAACAAGCGGTATTACTTGAAATTTGTTTCGTTAATTCTACGGTAGATGTTGCCTTGTACGAAAAACACTTTGAAGCAATCTGCCAATCAATCGCGTCCACACTGGCTGAATATATACAGCCTGCTATTCAAATGTTCTCCAGTCCAGCATTGCACGATCGTGTAGAGGCGATCTTTTATGACAACACGAAAGTGGCGCATTTACTACAAAAAGGAGTAGAAAGGGGTATCTTCTTACCAGTGTGGCAAGAAAAACATGCGCAAGGCAACTTAAGACTGATGGATTTTTGTGGATTATGTGTGTTGTTAGGTGAGGAAGAGTAATAGATGGGCTAAAAAATGAAAGCATAACTTTGCGAAATAGGGATGGTGTGACGGAAGCTTGCACCGTCTTTTTTATTTCATAACTCATAATGAACAAATTTATAAATATATATTACCAGTTGGGTAACCGTTGATTTCCGCTCCATTCGGCTCGCTTTCCACGGGCATGGCCTCAGCCCATAGCTGTAAACTTAAGCTTTTTCAACCGTTCCACAGTAGACGGCATCACCTGTTTTCACTGCTTTAGTTGAGGTA
>NZ_JBYQFK010000022.1:0-77756 GCF_057837305.1 Lysinibacillus sp. RU7
CGAATTTGGGGAGGTGCCTCATTTTTATTTCATTGAAACCCTTGATACCGAAGGGATTAGAATTATGAAATTAACTCAATTGGAAATCTATAATAAGCTGTTACTTCTGTAAAGTAAACATTGGAAATATAATAAGCCCCTATTATAATGAAAGTAATCGTGTAAAGGGGGAGTAGGGATGTTAACTAAAGATGAAACGGTACTTGTACTGATTGATATTCAGGGGAAGCTTGCGCAAATTGTAGATGACAGTGACGCTGTTATTGCGAATATTGTGCGCGTTATAAAAGGCGCTAATGTACTTGAATTGCCAATTTTATGGCTGGAACAATATCCGAAAGGGCTTGGTCCAACCGTAGAAGCAATTGCCAATGAAATGAGTGGCACACCGATTGAAAAAATAACATTTAGTGCTTATGATAACGAAGAGTTTGTACAAAAGCTTGAAGCAACGGGGCGTAAGAAAGTGCTATTAGCGGGAATTGAGACGCATATTTGTGTCTATCAAACGGCTGCTCGTTTATTAGCAAATGGTTATGAAGTGGAAGTATTAGCTGATTGTGTGTCATCACGAACAGCGGGTAATCGTGAAGTCGGTATCCAAAAAATGATGCAGCTTGGTGCTAATATTACGAGTGTTGAAATGGCTTTATTTGAAATGCAAGTCGTAGCAAAGGGCGATGCATTTAAAGCGATTAGTGCGATTGTAAAATAAACGAAGCGCCCAGACTGTTGCCAAGCGTTTTCAAGACAGTCTGCAGATTTTGCTGTTTTTAAGTTGTACCTAAAAATAAATGTAGACAAAGTCAAAGTTCGACTTTGTCTACACTCTAAGCGTTCTGAATATTTAGGGCGCTATTTTAATGTTGTTCATGCTCATCTACATGTGGTGGTTGAACTGGGTGGGCGTCGGGAATGACTCGAATCGGCCGCATCATATCGTGATCCTCATGTTCAAGTATATGGCAATGCCAAATATAGTTCCCCGTATATTCTTTCCAATGCATAATAATTTTTGTTACAGTACCTGCATCGACTTTGACTGTATCTTTCCAACCTCTTTCATAGTCTCTTGGTTCCTCAGGCTCACCAGTAAACATTAATTTCCCTTCATTTCGGTAGAGTTCTACATCAAAAGGTCTTCGTTCAAGGATTTTAAATTGTACTAAGTGTACATGGATTGGATGTGGAAATGGTGTTGTATTAATAATGTTCCAAATTTCGATACTATCTAACGAGGGCTTTTCCGTAGCGGGATCGTGGTACATTCGTTCATTTAACATTAGCATAGGTCTGCCGTATTGGTCGGTTGAAGCGGAGAGAGGTAAATTTCTAACAGTATGTGCGTGAGATTCATGCATGCCCATATCTTCAGCTAACTTTACAGGGACTTCACTCGTATCTTCCCCTCTTAAAGGAAGATCCACGCGGAATTGCATGATCATACTAGTATGTTCATCTGCATTAAGGGCATCGTTCATAAGTGTAATTTGTTCTCCGGCAAGATGGGAGAAATCAATAATAATATCAATTCTTTCGGAAGGGTGTAGTTCAGCGGCAATAATTTCGTTTGGTGCTGTTAAAAAACCACCATCTGTCCCAATTTGAATCATTGGCTGATTATTAGACAGTCTTATAATATACGCTCTCCCATTAGAGCTATTAAGTATGCGGAATCGGTATTTTCTAGGCTCGACGCGCAAATATGGCCATACTTTTCCATTTACAATAATTGTATTCCCATTAAATCCAGGTGTAACAGAAGGGTGGACAGTAACAGGGAATGGCGGCGCATCAGGATAGAATAAGGAGCCATCTTCGTTAAAGGATTTATCTTGAATCATTAACGGAATTTCATATTGGCCGCTTGGTAGATTTAATCTTTCCTCAAGTGAGTCTCGAAGGAGGTAAAAGCCAGCGAGACCTGCATAAACATTCAGTCTAGTCATCCCCATTGTGTGATCGTGATACCATAAAGTGGTAGCAGGTTGGTGATTCGTATATTCATGAACTTCTCTGTTAAATTTCGGTCCGGTCACTTCATAATTTTGTGTATACCACGCTTCAGGGTGACCATCGCTTTCCCAATCAACATGTGCCCCATGTAGGTGGACAACGGATCTCACTTCCGGTGAATCTGATACGCTATGAAGAGTAGTATCGACAGGTAAAAAATGTTTTGTAGGTAGTTTATTTATATATTTTACAAACGTAGATTGGTCTTTTTTCGCTTCGATAGTTGGTCCAGGAACGAGCCCATTATAACCCCAAACAGTAGAGAACGGAAATTGTTTATGGAATCGATGGCGGGCTTTAAGCATGGTCATTTCATAATAAGATTTTCGTGGATAATCTTTATGCGCTTTGGCTATTGCTACTGGAAGAATAGGAAGCGAATCAACAAATTTAGGGATAGTGCTGGGGTCTGCAGGATTAACGAAGTCAATATGTTTACTCATTTAACATACATCCTTAATTTTTATTTTACGTTATCTAGCATATTCAACTTATGCTAAAAGGGTGTAATTTCATTCTAATCTTCCTAGATAACAGAGGTTTCCCTACTATTAAGATGCATCTTTTGTCTTTCGCACGCCAGGTCGTTCTCTTGGTGTGATATTAATAATGTAATAACCGATAATTAACACTAAAATAACGAGCGAGAACAGGAGTGTATCAGTTGGATGCTCGTGCTCAACGATAATTAGTCGAACCATCGCTGTAATGCCGATATACATGAAATACCTTAATGGGAAATGATAATCCTCTTTAAAATATTTTACAATCATTGTGATGAACTCGAAGTATAAGAAAAATACGAGGATGTTGGCAAGGAAATATTTATAGTCACGTTTATCAGAAGAAAAAACCATTTGCAAAAACTCTATAAGCTCCATCATCAGCATAATACTTAAAATAATCGCTAACACCGTTAAGCTTATATTTAAAATGATTTGCAACATGTGTGGAATCACGTTTTTCATACTATTTACTTGTTTCAACTTTTGTTCCAAAAATAAAACCCTCCTTTCTTGTAAATATGTTCTCGTAATAAGCAAAAATAAACCCTAAAAATACCAGGTAAATAGTAAAAGATATTAAATGCAAGGTTAATGGTAGCCTCCGCGCTTTGCCACAGCCTACACAGGAGCTAAAACAGGCGTGGCCTGTTTGGATCTCCTGTTCCGGCTCCTGACGCTTGCGCTTTCGTCGCAAAGAAAATCTTGGCTCCTGTGGCTATGGCGCGCTACGGCAAAAGTGAATACTTCTCGATATACTAGAAAAACATTTATCTTTTTAAAAGAAATCATTTTCTCTCCATTTGCACATATCGTCGCCTAACACCTGTAATCAATAAGGATATTTATTGTTTTTAGCATCTCATTTTTATTGAACACTAGTTGCTTGTAGCGGAGGCACGAGAGTGTAGCTGACGGCATGCGCCTTTCGCTACAGAGCAAAGCTTCCTACGGGAAAAGCGAGACAATCAAGACCCCGCAGGAAATTTATTTGCGACGAAAGCGTAGCGACAGGAGCACCGAAGGATGAGCGACGAGGAGGCTTGATCTCGCCCGTGGAAAGCGAGTGCCGGAGCGGAAAGCAACGGCTGCTCAAATGGTAATATATATTTTTAGATTTACTCATTATGTGTATGTTGTTTATCTTTGGTTGAATCTGAGAATTTAAATATTTAACAAAAACGTCATAATGAAACCGCTTGCTCCTTATGTTTCATGTATAATGAGTTCTAGCTAGCGGTAGGAGGAACAGTATGCAAAACTTTAAACAGTTTCATTTAAGTGAGCCAATTGAGCGTGCACTAGATAAACTTCATTACACAATGCCAACAGAAGTACAGCAAAAAGTATTGCCAGTAGCATTGGCGAACCTTGATTTACTCGTAAAATCACAAACAGGTAGTGGGAAAACAGCTGCCTTTGCCATTCCGATTTGTGAACAAATCGAGTGGCTTGAAAATAAACCACAAGCGCTTGTCTTAACACCGACACGCGAGCTTGCAGTACAGGTAGCTGAGGAGTTCACAAGCATTGGTCGCTTTAAACGTATTAAAGCGGTGCCACTTTATGGCAAGCAACCGTTTCATTTTCAAAAAACAGAATTGCAACAAAAAACACATGTAGCAGTCGGGACACCGGGCCGTGTGTTAGATCATATTGAAAAAGGAACGCTCAAGTTAGAAAAAATTCGCTACGTCGTTATTGATGAAGCGGATGAGATGCTTAATATGGGCTTTATCGAACAAGTAGAGGCCATCTTAGCGCATTTACCGACCAAACGTGTGACGATGTTGTTTTCGGCTACGTTACCAGAAGCGGTTAAAGCGTTAGCAGCTAGACATTTAATTGCACCTGTTGATATTGAGGTACAAAAGGAAATTGTGACGCAGACGATTGCGCATTGCGTTATAGAGGTAGCGGAGGAAGAGAAATGGCAGCTACTACAAGATGTCACGATTGTAGAAAATCCAGATAGTTGTATCATTTTTTGTCGTACAAAGGATCGAGTCGACGAAGTACATGATGAGTTATATGATTTAGATTATAGTGTAGATAAGTTGCACGGGGGTATGGATCAATCGACACGTCTGCTTGTAATGAACGACTTTAAGGAAGGCGCATTTCGTTACCTTGTAGCCACAGATGTAGCGGCACGTGGCATTGATATTGACCACATTACACATGTCATTAACTTTGATATACCCTTAGAAAAAGAAGCCTATGTGCATCGAGCAGGTCGAACGGGACGCGCGGGATTGACAGGGAAGGCGATTACGTTTGTCACACCATATGAAAATGAATTTTTAGCACAAATTGAGGAATATGTCGGCTTTGATTTACCAAAAGCGCAACGACCAGATGGTGAGTTAGTCGTGAAAATGGAGCCGTTATTTGAACGAAAGATGAGTCAGACGCCGAAGAAAAAGCGGGCAAAAAAGGAATTAGTGAACGAAGGAATTATGAAACTGTACTTTAACGGTGGCAAAAAGAAAAAACTACGTGCTGTCGATTTTGTCGGAACGATTTCAAAAATTCCTGGGATGAGTGCAGAAGATATTGGGATTATCACGATTTTGGATCAATCGACTTTTGTCGAAATTTTAAATGGCAAAGGATCGCTTGTATTAGAGGCAATGAAGCATACAACAGTTAAAGGGAAAAATTTAAAAGTGCACGTCGCTAGAAAATAAAAGATGCGGTAAGCAATGGAATGATTTTCGTTGCTTACCGCATTTTTGTCTATTTAGTTAGTAGTAATACTGCTTTATTTTATTTTAAAATGAGCCATTGTTTGCTGAAGGTGGTTGGCTGTTGTTAATAATGATTCAGCTGATGCAGCCATTTCTTCCATCGAAGCCAATATTTCTTCAGATGATGCGGCCACCTCTTCTGTCGAGCGTGCATTCATGTGTGCTTTTTCTGTTAACTGCTCTGCAGATACCGTAACCTCTTGGACACGCGATGCAATTTCTTGCGTCGTTGTGGACATTTGGGTAATCGTTGGTGCGATTTGCTGCATACTTACTAAAATTTGATCAAAGCGTTCTGCGCTTTCGTTACATATGACAATCCCTTGATTCACATCATTCAATGTGTCTTGCATCATTTGAACAGAATTGGCTGTTCCTGCTTGAATCGATTGAATGAGCTGACTAATTTTTTCTGTCGAGTTTTTTGAATCCTCTGCTAGTTTGCGCACTTCATCTGCGACAACAGCAAAGCCTTTTCCATGCTCACCTGCACGTGCAGCTTCGATAGAGGCATTTAATGCAAGTAAGTTTGTTTGATTGGAAATTTCTTGGATGACATCCAAAATCGAATTGATTTCCTTCGTACGGTCGTAGAGGCTACGTATAGTACGGTCTGTTTCCGTCACAGAGTGCTCGATTTGAGCCATTTGTGATACAGCGCCGTGAATAGAAGTACTACCTATTTCCGCTTGTGTCATGGCCTTCTGTGAAAGCGCTGAGACGTCGTGTGTATCTTTCGCAATACCCATCACATTTTGAGCAACGATGGTCAATGATTGTGTGTTTTCTTCGTTACGTAGCATTTGTTCATCAGCAATCGCTGCAACTTCTGAAATTGCAGTGGAAGTTTGCTCTGTCGCATGAATCACCTGTGTAGCACTTGCATCCAATATGTTTGCAGCTTGATGTACAGCATGGGTGCTATCCTCTACTTGGTATAAAACATCACGTAAACGATGCTTCATTGTATTGAATGCCTCTGCAAGTTGACCAATCTCATCATTTGTTTTTACTTCAATATGTTTTGTTAAATCGCCTTCACTCACAGTGACAGCTGTATCACGTAACGCTAATATTGGCCTTGTAATCGAGCGAATAATGAATAAAATGAAGATGCCACCAATTAGAAAGGCAACCGCTAAAACCGAAAAATTAATTTTTAAAATAGGGGCAGCGGCGGTACTTACCTCGTCTGGCAACATTGTCCCAACTAACTTCCATCCCGTTATATCATTCGTTAAATAGTAAATAAACCCTTCAGTTGCCTCTAGTTGCCCGTCCGCATTCGTATAAATTTTCTCGATATAGCTTTCAGTTGCTTCCGTTGCACTGTCCATTTCGTGGTGTGCAATGTATTTTTTTTGTGTATCTAATAGTGTGACATAGCCTTGCTCACCAATGTTTACTTGGTTCGCAATCGTTTTTAATGTTTCAATGCTAATGTCAATACCGAAAACCCCAGAGCCGTCTTGTAATTGTTGGGCAACAGTTAGTACCAATTCACCTGAACTTGTTGAAATATAAGGAGCGGTAATAATGGGCTGTCCATTACTTGCAATAGCGGCCTCATACCAAGGGCGATTACGTGGATCGTATGTACTTGTATATTCATAATATGGCTCACGAATCATTTTACCGTCAGCTGTTCCGACATAAGTAATAAGTGCTTCGGGGTGTATTGCTAAATAATCTGCGAGCTTTATTCGTAATTCTTCCTCGTTCGATGTTTTTTTGAAAAACTGTGCAAAATACTGTGTATCATTGAGTTTTGGCTCAAGTGTTGAAGAAATATTCGCATTTAATAATTCCATACTTGCTTTAGCACTTGCCATTTGTTGCGTTTCAATTTGTGTTTTTGCACTATAGTAAGATAGCAATCCGATGATAAGCGTTGGGATGACTAAAATCATAGCAAACGCAAACAGTAATTTTTTTCGCAAACCTAAATGTAAAAGTTTTTTCATCTTTTATAAAAATAGCCTCCATTAATAAATAAATGTTCCACGTTGTATGTAACATTTTTCCTTTCGTATTATAAAGGATGATCTAGATAAAATTCAGTTTTTTGAATTGTATAATTATTCTTCAGGATAGGACATATAAAAAAGCACAGGTTAGTTTCTGTGCTTTTTGCGTAGTAATGTTTTTGCTTTTTCTGTATTGGCGAAATGCCATTTTGTTATGGATTTTAATGTTGCTTCCCCGTGCTTTGCTAAAATACGCGCAGCCATTTCATCTACTTTGCCACTTGCTCCTTTTTGTAATGGGAAGCCAATCATTTCAGCTAAACGGTCCATCTCTTTTAAAAAGGCATAACGAGCCAGAATAGAAGCCGTTGCAACCGCTACATGTAGATTTTCAGCTTTTGTGGAGAATAGTACATTTTCACGTACTAATTCTTTTTCATTTTGAAGGTAGTTATAGTAAGTATTACGTTCGGCAAATTGGTCAATTAGAATGTATGCTGGTTTTTCTGGTGTCATTTTAGTGAGGACATTTTTTAATGCTTGATTGTGCATCATTGCTTTGATTTTTCCTTGTGAGTAGCCCTTTGCTTGAATGGCGTTATATTTATCATTGCGTAGTGTAAGAATACTATGAACACAGGCTTTCATTAAGTTTGGTGCGATTTTACGCATATAATCATCTGTTAATTGTTTAGAATCCTTCACACCGAGCTCTTCAACGAGTGCAATCTGATCAGCTGGCACATAGACTGCCGCTACCGTTACAGGTCCAAAATAGTCACCAGTTCCTGTTTCGTCAGACCCGATGACCGAAAGGGTTGAAAAGTTTTCAGGCAGTGTATCTCCTTTCGCTCCACTTCCTTTTTTTACAGTCGCTATATCTGCTATGCCGAAACGTGCTGATTCACGAAGAGCCCCAGCTCCTTGAAACATAACTTTGCCAGATTTATAAACGGTAATCGCCGTATCTATTAACTTTGCGGCAAATACCACGCCCGGTGCATTTCGTTCTATACGATCTGAAGCATAGTAGCTTTGTACTTTGTTTATCTCTTCTTTAGAAAGTTGTAATACAATATTGGTCATTTACGTCACCCTCATTTTGTTCACTTTCTGTTAAGTGTACAGGTGGGCAGGGGAGATGTCTAATGGAATAAGCATATGGTGATAATAATTCATTGCTTGTCACCTAATCATGGGAAGGATGTTAATTTCGCGATGCCCTTCTGTTAAAATATAAAGGATAATATAGATTTAGGAGTGAAGGTTCGTATGCAGGTAGGCGATAAGCTGAGACAGTTAAGAATGTATAAAGGATTGTCTCTTTTAATAATTAGTGATTAGTGAAAGAGACGTGCGGCTAGCATAAAGGATTGTAAATTAATATTTGCTACTTTTTAAAATGAACATGGATAATGAATATGCATAATATTTTTATTTTATACGAAACTTCAATTTTTCAGGAAATAAGGCTATTTGTTGTTATAATAAGGTTTATTCGGCTATAGAGTTGCTAGATATAAAGTGAAAATGGTATGATATGTATTATCGTTTTATACATAAAGAGGGGTTAAATTTGTACTCGCTGAGCGAGAGGCCTAATGGGAAGTTATGAAAGGCGTTAACCCTAGGTTGTTATTGCTTATGCTGGTGGGGGGATCACTTTTGGCTGAACAACAAAAAAATAAAATTTCGGTTGATATATACGGACAGACATATAAAATCATTGGTACAGAATCTACGGGGCATATGCGATTAGTTGCTTCAATCGTAGATGATAAAATGCGTGAAATTAGCGTTCATAACCCAACGTTGGATAATGCAAAGCTGGCTGTGTTAACAGCTGTCAATACTGTGCATGAATTATTGCAGCTAAAAGAGCAAATAGAATCGCTTGAAGAGCAGTTGAAAAAGTTAAAGGATTGAAGTAAATGCTAGATTTATTAATACTACTTATTTTAATAGCCGGTGTCATCATCGGTTGGAGACGTGGGCTCGTTGTTCAAGCAATTCATATGTTTGGATTTATTATCGCTATTTTTGTGGCGCTGATTTATTACAAGTCACTTGCACAACAGTTTTTATTATGGATTCCTTACCCAGGGTTTGCAGAAAGTGCAACGTCCATACTTGGACTTGAACAACTAGATGTGGATCGCACATTTTATCGTGTAATTGCATTTGCAATTATTTTCTTTATGACAAAGCTTATTTTACAGATACTCGGGTCGATGCTCGACTTTTTGAAATATCTCCCAGTTCTTGGTTCCATCAATCTCTTGCTAGGTGCCGTACTTGGCTTTATAGAACTGTATTTCTTACTATTTATCGGATTATATGTGTTGGCACTATTACCGCTTGAGGGATTACAAGCTCGATTAGATAGCTCCATCTTTACTGGTTTGATATTAGAACATACCCCAATTATTTCAGCGTTGTTCCAAAATTGGTGGTATATTTACTCAAAATAATGGAAGAGCAAAATACTTCTCTCACTTTTGAGAGAAGTATTTTTTATAATGATTAGAGGAGGCGGCTTTATTGAATAAGAAAATCATTATCCGTACATTAGAAAAGATAGCATTATACTTAGAGTTACAAGGAGAAAATCCATTTAAGGTGTCAGCATTTCGCAAAGCAGCCGCTGCACTTGAGGCAGACGAACGTTCTTTAAGTGAAATAGATGATATTACAACGATTAAAGGTATTGGAAAAGGAACAGCTGCGGTGATTCATGAATTGATTGAACATGGCAAATCAAGCGTGTTAGAAGAGTTAGAAGAGGCGGTTCCGAAAGGACTAGTCCCGTTAATGAAATTACCAGGTCTTGGCGGCAAAAAGTTAGCGAAATTATACCAAGAGCTAGGCATTGTCGATGCGGAATCGTTAAAGGTAGCGTGTGAAAATGGTCAAGTAAAAGCGTTAGCAGGATTTGGTGCGAAAACGGAAGAGAAGATTTTAAAAGAGCTCGAAAACTTTGGTAAGCGTGCTGAACGTCTACCGGTTTGGCAATTAGAGCCTGTCGTATTTGAAATTAATGAGCTACTTGCAAGTCTGCCTGAAGTACAAAAGTTTTCAGTAGCAGGAAGTTTTAGACGTGTAGCAGAAACGAGTAAAGATATTGACTTCATCGTAGCAACGGAAGCACATGAAGTTGTGCGAGAAGCTATTTTATCACGTCTTGTTACACTAGAGACAGTAGCAGCAGGTGATACGAAAGTTTCCCTCATCTTAGACCGTGAAGAACCGGTGAGTGTTGATTTTCGATTAGTAAAATTACATGAATTTGCGACAGCACTACATCATTTCACAGGCTCAAAAGATCATAATGTACGTATGCGTCAACTTGCGAAATCACAAGGGAAGAAAATTAGTGAGTACGGGGTGGAACAACCGGATGGTACAATGGCAACATTTGAAACGGAAGAAGCCTTTTTCGCTCATTTTGATTTGCCTTTTATTCCGCCAACGGTACGTGAAAGCGGTAATGAGCTAGAGCGATTAGAGGAATTAGCTGGACTTGTCCAGCTTGGAGATATTATAAGTGATTTGCATATGCATACCACATGGTCAGATGGTGCACATTCTGTTAATGAGATGGGGGAAGCATTAATTGCACGGGGTTATCAGTACGGTGTTATTACAGACCATTCGCAATATTTAAAAGTAGCAAATGGGTTAACACCGGAGCGTTTAGGGAAACAAAAGTTGGAAATTTTCGCATTTAATGAGGCGCATCCACATTTCCGTTTATACCGTGGGACAGAAATGGACATCTTACCAGATACAACTCTAGATTTTGATGATGCAGTTATGCGTGAACTGGATTTTGTCATTGCCTCGATTCATTCTAATTTCTCGCAACCGCAAGAGAAAATTATGGAGCGTCTATTTAGTGCGGTGAAAAATCCGTATGTGCATATGATTGCACACCCAACTGGTCGGATTATTGGACAGCGTAGCGGTTACGAGCCAGATGTGCCACAGCTGATTGAGTGGGCAGCAGCGTATGGTAAAATATTAGAGTTGAATGCGAATCCGTACCGTCTCGATTTATGTGTAGAGCATTTGCAAATGGCGATGGAGAAAAATGTACCAATTGCCATTAATACAGATGCGCATGCTATCGATCAATTACGCTTTATGGATATTGGTGTTAAATATGCGCAAAAAGCATGGTTGAAAAAAGAGTTAATCGTAAATACATGGAATATGAATCAATTTGAGGAGTTTATCCGTAAACATAAATAATTTGAGTTTTGGAGGTGTTGTTCATGATCGCACAACGCGCATTGAAAACACTAGAGTTTGATAAAGTACGTCAGCAGGTAGCAAGCTTCTGTACGTCTTCTATTGGGAAGCGTGCAATCGAGGAGTTAGTACCTGAAACGGATTTTAATACAGTTGTTGCCTTATTAGAAGAAATGGACGAGGGGCTAGCCATCCTTCGTGTGAAAGGTGATGTACCAATGGGCGGCATTTTTGATGTGCGCCCACATGCAAAGCGTGCACAAATTGGCGGGATGCTGAGCCCAATGGAATTAATGGAAATTGCGAGTACGATTCGAGCAAGTCGCATTTTACGCAATTTTATTGAAGACATTGAATCAGAAGATACAATCCAAATTCCACACTTTGTAGAACGTAAAGAGCAGATGCCTGTGTTAACAGCATTACAACATGAAATCAATGATTGCATCGATGAAAATGGCGCAGTTTTGGATTCCGCAAGCTCAGCGTTACGTTCCATTCGTCAATCATTACGTGCGGAAGAAGCAAAAGTTCGCCAAAAATTGGAAAGCTTAATTCGCGGTTCGAATGCAGCGAAAATGCTGTCCGACGCTATTATTACGATTCGTAACGACCGATTCGTCATTCCCGTAAAACAAGAATATCGCGGTCATTATGGTGGGATTGTTCATGACCAATCTTCCTCTGGTCAAACGCTTTTTATTGAACCAGATGCTGTTGTACAAGCAAATAACGAAGTCCAGCGTCTAAAAGTAAAAGAGCAGGCAGAAATTGAGCGTATTTTACTTGAACTTTCGGTAAAGGTGCAGGAAGTAGCGCATGATTTATTTGTATTAGTTGGTTTACTCGGCGAAATTGATGTGATTTTAGCGAAAGGGAAGTATGGTCGAGCACATAAATGTACAATGCCGAAAATGAACGAACAAGGCTATACGCGTTTAGTACGTGCACGTCACCCATTATTAACAATAGAAGAAGCAGTACCAAATACAATTGAATTTGGCCGAGATGTAACAGCGATTGTTATTACAGGTCCTAATACAGGCGGTAAGACGGTTACATTAAAAACAGTTGGCTTATGTACGATTATGGCACAGTCTGGTTTACCCGTGCCGGCACTAGATGGTTCAGAGCTTGCGGTATTTGAACAAATTTTTGCAGATATTGGAGACGAACAGTCCATTGAACAATCGCTATCTACATTCTCATCTCATATGGTGAATATTGTGGATATTTTAGCGAAGTTTGATGATAAATCACTTGTATTATTTGACGAGCTTGGCGCGGGTACAGATCCACAAGAAGGGGCAGCACTCGCGATTTCCATTTTAGATGAAGTGGTCGGACGCGGTGCACGGGTAATGGCAACGACGCACTATCCAGAGTTAAAAGCGTACGGCTACAATCGTCCAAGTGTTGTCAACGCATCGGTCGAGTTTGATGTGGAGACACTTAGTCCGACATATCGCTTATTAATCGGTGTACCAGGTCGCTCAAATGCGTTTGAAATTTCGAAGCGACTCGGGTTAAATGAGCACATTATTACGCAAGCGAAATCCTTTACCGGTACGGATCGCCATGAAGTGGAATCCATGATTGCTTCCTTAGAAGAAAGCCGCCTTCGTTCAGAGCGAGAGGCAGATGAGGCGCATGCCTTATTAGAAGAGGCACAGGGCATTCGGGCGCAACTAGAGGAACGCTTACGTACGTATGATGAGAAAAAAGAAAGCCTAGAGAAAAAAGCAAAAGACAAAGCACGCCGAATCGTGGATGAAGCAAAAGCAGAAGCAGAAAAAATTATTGGCGAGCTGCGTGAAATGCAAAAAAATGCAAGTCGCATTGTCAAAGAGCATGAGTTAATTGATGCGAAAAAAAGATTAGAGGAAGCTGCACCAAAAGAAGAAAACAAAGTATTGAAAAAGGTAGCAGCAGAACGCGAACGAGCACAAAGCTTAAAAGTGGGCGACGAAGTAAAAGTGTTAAGCTATGGCCAAAAGGGGACGCTCCTTGAAAAATCAGGCGGTAGTGAATGGGTTGTGCAAATTGGTATTTTAAAAATGAAACTAGATGAGGCCGATTTACAATATGTGAAGCCTGAAAAAGAGCAAGTTACACGAACGGTAGCGAATGTAAAAAATCGCAATAGTCATGTGAAGCTTGAACTCGACCTTCGAGGTGAACGATATGAAGATGCACTTTTACGCACAGAGAAATATTTAGATGATGCACTTTTAGCAAATTACCATCGCGTATCGATTATTCACGGGAAAGGAACTGGTGCATTACGTCAAGGGATTCAGCAGTTCTTGAAAACACATAAACGTGTAAAATCATTCCGTTATGGTGAAGCAGGAGAAGGCGGCTTTGGTGTAACCGTAGTCGAATTAAAGTAAAAGGGGAGATTAGATGCTTGGTTCATCATTTTGGCAAAACCCTTTAGTTGAAACTGCCGGTTATTTTAGCGTAGTTGTTCTTTGTTTAGTTGTGGCAATGGTGTTATTTGAAGTCGTGACGAAATATAAAAATTGGGAAGAAATTAAAAAAGGGAATATTGCTGTAGCACTTGCAACAGGCGGGAAAATTTTAGGGGTATGCAATATTTTTCGCTATTCCATTGAACGCCATTCCACGCTTCTAGAAATGATTGGCTGGGGTTTATATGGGTTCGTATTATTGATTTTTGCATACCTTTTATTTGAATTTTTAACGCCGAGCTTTAAAATCGATGAAGAAATTGAAAATGACAATCGCTCTGTTGGATTTATTTCGTTTACTATTTCGTTAGGATTGTCATTCATCATTGGCGCAAGCATTTTGTAGGAGAAGAAAAATGGAAACATTATCAAAAGTATTAATCGTTGTGTGTATTCTTTTTGTGGTCATTGGGGTTTATTATTTAGTAACTGTATAAGCATCAGACTAGTAGGTGACATTTCATCTACTAGTTTTTTTGTTTTTAGTTATATGAGCAGGGAATGAAAAGATAGCAGATGTGTTTATTATACAAATAGTAGTAGGTGGTAAGCGTGCATTTTTAGTGGGATGGTTGATAAAGGGTACTTGCGCGTTGATTGGAGCGGAAGCAACTCGACTTAAGCAGGAAAAGAAAGCGAGTCAGCTGTAGGGGAAATCAACACGCTTGAAAAATATATTTCTAAAATAGCATTTCTAAGTGATATGCTTCTTTCTATCGTTACTTAAAAAATGTTGTTTAACGGGAAAGAAAATACATATTCGAGCTAAAAATGAAAAATAAAGTAAAAAGTGTTTGAAACTACTTTCTTTTTTTATTATAATATTAAATAATCAGAAAATTAAAACGTTTGATTTGAGGGGAGAGAGGTTAATGACAGAGAAGGTATGGTTACAAAAGTATCCAGTACAAATTCCGCACGACATTGAAATCCCTGAAATTCCAGTTCAGCAATTTTTAACAGATGCTTATAAGACAAATTCAAGCAAGATTGCCATTCATTTTTTAGGGAAGGATATCACCTATCAAGAGCTCTATGAATCAGCATTAAGGTTTGCGAACTATTTACAAAGCTTAGGGGTAGAAAAGGGAGATCGTGTAGCAGTGATGATGCCTAACTGTCCGCAGGCGGTTATTGCGTATTACGGTATTTTGTATGCAGGCGGAATTGTTGTACAGACAAACCCGCTATATACAGAGCGTGAATTGCAATATCAGATGGCTGATTCTGGTGCAAAGGTTATTTTAGCTCTGGACATTTTATATCCACGTATTACAAAGATAGTAAAAGAGACACAAATTGAAAATATCATTGTGACAGGGATAAAAGATTATTTACCATTCCCTAAAAACCTCGTTTATCCGTTTATTCAAAAAAAGCAATATGGTTTTAGTGTGAAAGTAGAGCATAGTGGTATGAATCATTTATTTACAGAAATTATGCGTTCAGCACCATTAAAAGAACTATCGATACCATTTAATTTTGAAGAAGATTTAGCGTTATTACAATATACAGGTGGAACAACGGGTTTCCCAAAAGGTGTTATGTTAACGCATAAAAACTTAGTTGCGAACACGATGATGTGTGATGCGTGGCTGTATAAATGCCAAGCTGGTCAAGAGACGATTTTGGGCATTCTACCATTCTTCCACGTTTACGGTATGACAACCGTACTGATTTTAGCAGTTATGACGAAAAATCGTATGGTATTAATGCCGAAGTTCGATGTAGAGGATACATTAAAAACGATTGATAAACAAAAACCAACATTGTTCCCAGGAGCACCGACAATCTATATTGCGTTATTAAATCATCCTGATATTGGAGAATATGATTTATCATCCATTAAAGCTTGTCTAAGTGGTTCGGCACCGCTACCGGTTGAAATACAAGAAAAATTTGAAGAGGTTACAGGCGGTAAGCTTGTAGAAGGATATGGTTTGACAGAGACTTCCCCAGTCACACATGCAAACTTCATTTGGGATCATCGCGTAGTCGGATCAGTCGGGGTACCTTGGCCAAATACAGATGCAGTCATTTTGCGTGCTGGCGAAAGTGAACCATTACGACCTGGAGAAATCGGGGAAATTGCGGTGAAAGGGCCGCAAGTAATGAAAGGTTATTGGAATCGTCCAGAGGATACAGAGATGACATTTGCCGACGGTTGGTTTTTGACAGGGGATTTAGGGTATATGGATGAAAACGGTTACTTCTTTGTAGTAGATCGAAAGAAAGATATGATTATTGCAGGTGGATACAATATTTACCCACGTGAAGTAGAAGAAGTACTTTATGAACATGATGCCATTCAAGAATGTGTTGTTGCAGGTATTCCAGATCCATATCGCGGTGAAACAGTGAAGGCTTATATTGTATTAAAAGAAGAGCATACTGTAACGGAAAAAGAGTTAAATGATCATTGTCGCCAAAGTTTAGCAGCATACAAAGTGCCACGTTTATATGAGTTTCGAGATGAACTACCAAAAACAGCAGTAGGTAAAATATTACGCCGTACATTAGTAGAAGAAGAAAAAGCAAAGTTAACTTTAAATAAAGAAGCAAAATAATAGAAGCGAGTTGTTGACAGATTGATGAACAAATTATAATATGAAAACATGAATGAATGGTCATTCATTTGTGTTTTCATATTTTTTTGGTGGTGAACGACTTGAAACGAGATAAACCCAAATATAAACAGATAATCGATGCAGCTGTTATAGCTATTGCAGAAAATGGCTATCACCAAGCACAAGTATCGAAAATCGCAAAACAAGCTGGTGTTGCAGATGGAACGATTTATTTGTACTTCAAAAATAAAGAAGATATACTAATTTCTATATTTAATGAAAAAATGGGGCTTTTCGTAGAGAAATTACAAGATATAATTAATAGTGGGAATAGTTCATCTGAAAAGCTAGCACAGATGATCGAAAACCATTTCGAAGTCTTAGCAAATGATCGTCATTTAGCAACCGTTACCCAATTAGAATTAAGACAGTCGAATAAAGAACTTCGTCTGAAGATTAATGCGATTCTAAAAGAGTACTTGATGCTTTTAGATCAAATCTTAATTGAGGGTATGCTTTCTGGTGAGTTCAACCCGACGATGGATGTTCGTCTTGCACGTCAAATGGTTTTTGGCACAGTAGACGAAATTACAACTACATGGGTCATGAATGAATACCGCTACGATTTGTTAGCGTTATCACCGAAAGTGACACAGCTCGTGTTAAATGGGTTAAAAGCTTAAAAAGGGGTGTGGGAGAATGGAGTTTCTAAGTTGGAAAGTTGATGATGGTGTAGCTGTAGTATCAATTAGCCGACCACCAGCAAATGCGCTATCTCAAGGCTTAATCAATGAAGTAAATGAATTGCTAGATGCAGTGGAACATGATGAGGCTGTTCGCGTAATTGTGTTGCACGGTGAAGGGCGCTTTTTCTCAGCAGGAGCGGACATTAAAGAGTTTACAGATGTTCAAACTGGTGAAGAATTCGCAAAACTGGCGAAAAATGGGCAATTTGTATTTGAACGTATAGAGACGTTCTCAAAACCAGTCATTGCTGCAATTCATGGCGCTGCACTTGGTGGTGGGCTTGAGCTAGCAATGAGCTGCCATATGCGCTTTGTTACAGAAAAAGCAAAGCTAGGCTTACCTGAATTGCAGTTAGGACTTATTCCAGGTTTTGCAGGAACTCAACGTTTACCGCGCTATGTTGGCGTAGCAAAGGCGGCAGAAATGATGTTTACAAGTGATCCAATTTCAGGAGTAGAAGCGGTTCAGTGGGGATTAGCGAACCGTGCATATTCAGATGAGGACCTACTGCCAACAACGTTAGAAATCGCGAAAAAAATTGCAAAGAAGAGTCCAGTCGCATTGAAAGCAGCGATACATATGCTGCAATATTCAAAACCTGCATCATTCTTTGAGGGTGTTGCAGCGGAGGCGGAAAGCTTTGGTACAGTATTCGTATCAGCGGATGCTAAAGAAGGTATTCAAGCATTTATTGAAAAACGCGAGCCAGTATTTAAAGGCAAATAAATCAGCTTTCAGGAGGTCTGTAAAATGAATATTTATGTATTAGTAAAACGCACGTTTGACACAGAAGAAAAAATTGTTGTTTCAAATGGTAAAATTCAAGAAGATGGTGCTGAGTTCATCATCAACCCATACGATGAATATGCAATTGAAGAAGCAATTCAAAAACGTGATGCGCTAGGCGGTAAAGTAACAGTCGTTACAATCGGTGGCGAGGATGCTGAAAAGCAACTTCGTACAGCATTAGCAATGGGCGCTGATGAAGCGGTATTAATTAATACAGAAGATGATTTAGATGAGCTAGACCAATACTCTACAGCTTACATTCTAGCAGAGTATTTAAAAGATAAAGAGGCAGATTTAATTTTAGCTGGTAACGTAGCAATCGATGGTGGTTCTGGTCAAGTAGGCCCACGTTTAGCAGATTTACTAGGCATTAACTATGTAACAACAATTACAAGCCTAGAAATCGATGGCGGAACAGTAAAAATTGTACGTGACATTGAAGGAGATTCAGAAGTACTTGAAACTTCTTTACCATTATTAGTAACGGCACAGCAAGGCTTAAACGAGCCACGCTATCCTTCTTTACCAGGTATTATGAAGGCGAAGAAGAAGCCATTAGCAGAACTTGAGCTAGATGATTTAGATATCGACGAAGATGATGTTGAAGTGAAAGTAGAAACAGTTGAAATCTACTTACCACCTCAAAAAGCAGCAGGTCGTATTTTAGAAGGCGATTTACAAGATCAAGTAAAAGAGCTTGTAAATCTACTTCACACAGAAGCAAAGGTAGTCTAATAGACAGGTAATGGAGGGATAATCTATGTCAAACAAAGTATTAGTTTTAGCTGAAACGCGTGAAGGAAGTCTACGTAATGTATCATTTGAAGCAATCGCAGCAGGGAAGCAAATTGCTGACGGTGGTGAAGTAGTAACGGTATTAATTGGTGATGGTGTAGCAGGTGTTGCTAGCGACTTAATCGCTTACGGTGCAGATCGTGTTGTAACAGTGGAGCACCCACATTTAAAAACATATACTTCTGACGGCTTCAGCCAAGCATTCATGGCTGTTGTAGAGCAAGAAAAGCCAGAAGCAATTGTATTCGGTCATACAGCTTTAGGGAAAGATTTATCACCTAAAATTGCTTCTAAATTACAGTCAGGTTTAATTTCGGATGTGACAGAAATTGAAGGTGCTGGTGATGACGCAGTATTTATCCGCCCAATTTACTCTGGTAAAGCATTTGAAAAAGTGAAAGTAAAAGATGGCGTTGCATTCGTAACAATCCGTCCAAACAATATTGCATCACTAGAAAGAGATGCGGGTCGTTCTGGCGATGTATCTTCCATCACTGTAGATATTACAAACTTACGTACAATCATTAAAGAAGTAGTACGTAAATCAACAGAGGGTGTAGATTTATCAGAGGCTAAAGTAGTAGTAGCAGGTGGTCGTGGTGTGAAATCAGAAGAAGGTTTCGAGCCATTAACAGAGCTTGCTAAATTACTAGGCGGTGCAGTTGGTGCATCTCGTGGTGCATGTGATGCAGAATACTGTGATTATTCCCTACAAATCGGTCAAACAGGTAAAGTTGTAACACCAGACCTTTATATTGCAGCTGGTATTTCGGGCGCGATTCAGCACTTAGCAGGTATGTCGAACTCTAAAGTCATCGTAGCTATCAACAAAGATCCAGAAGCAAATATCTTCAAAGTAGCTGACTATGGTATTGTTGGCGACTTATTCGAAGTGATTCCAATGTTAATCGAAGAATTCAAAGCATTAAAAGTGAATGCTTAATTCGTAAACGATTTAGTAATAAAGTGATCTCAAAAGTAAAGGCATGTGTCGGTTTCAAACCGACCATGCCTTTTTGATTTTTGTTTAGGAAATGAAAAATTGTGCCTTATGGATAACGGTTGTTGAAAAGGGCATCTACGTCTAGGCGAAAGCGCATCCCCTCGCAACGCCTCAAATCCCTCCGACGTATCGGGGATTAGCGGGCGCTTTAGCATTTTTGTTCTTTATGTTGTAACTACGCCTTCAGCATCGATAATCGATTCAAATTTTGCTAGTGCATCCTCGAATAAATCGAGTGCTGCATTTAACTCGTCTGCTGTAATCACTAAAGGTGGAGCGATGATAACAGATGATTCATGACTATACGTATAGAAGCCGCGTTCAATGAGTAAGCCCATAAAGCGTTTCATAAAGCCACTAGGGTCAACACCATAACCAAGACTTAGTGGTAACATTGGCTCTTTCGTTTCTTTATTGCGTGTTAGCTCAACTGCTGCGAATAGACCAATCGAGCGTGCTTCTCCAACATATTTATGTGAGGCAATCTTTGTTAAGCGTTTCTTCAATAGTTCCCCCATAGCCGCAGAATTTTCAACAAGCTGTTCCTCTTCTAATACTTGGAGAGCTGCACAACCAATTTGTGTGCACATTGTATGCCCGCTATAGGTTAAGCCTGTAAGTAACAGTTCATCACCGAAGTGTTGTGCGATTTCTTTACTAACAATCACCCCGCCGAGTGGAGCATACCCCGATGTAACCCCTTTCGCAAATGTAATCATATCAGGTTGGAAATTAAAGTGATCTACAGCAAACATTTTCCCTGTACGCCCAAAGCCTGTCATGACTTCATCGCAAATCAGTAGGATACCGAATTCATTACAAATAGCTCGTACACCTTCTAAATAGCCTGTTGGTGGAACGATAACCCCATTACTGCCTGGGATTGGCTCAAGAACGATTGCGGCGATTGCATAAGGGTTTTCATAGAGTACTTGCTGGCGTAGCTTCTTTAAATAATAGTATGTGACGGCTTCTTCAGATTCAAATGTTACAGGCTCATGATAGGCATGTGGTACATCAAATTTGACAAAGCCACTTAAACCAGGCTCGGCACCGAAGCGACGCGTTTCCCCTGTTAAATTACCTGCACCAAATGTTGCCCCGTGATAAGAGCGATAGCGTGAAAAGATTTTTGTACGTCCCGTTACCATGCGTGCCATTTTAATGGCATGGTCATTCGCTTCTGCGCCTCCGCATGTAAAGAATACTTTTTGCATATTGGAAGGAGCCAGTTCAATAATGCGCGCTGCAAGGTCTGATTTTGGTTTTGTTGCAAAGCTAGGTGCAGCAAATGGGTACGTCCCTATTTCGCGGAACGCTTGTAAAACAGCAGGGTGTTGATGACCAATATTTTGATACACAAGCTGTGAGGACATATCCATATATCGTTTATCATGCTCATCCCAAAAATAAATGCCCTGCGCTTTTGTCATCACCTTTGGGGTAATATGATTTTGTCTTGACCAAGAATGAAGTACATGAGCCTTATCAGTTTGTTGAACTGTTTCATAATTATAATTTGTCATACGCAACACTCCATTTCATTGTAGGTTTGTATTCCTAACATTTATCGTATCAATTCCAAATATAGAAAACAATGAATATTCTGATAAAAAAGTTTGTGCAAATGCACATCACATACGATGTTGTAATATATCCTCGATTAAAAAGGCGAGATAGAGATTGGTCTTAGTGAATGTATTGTTAAGGTTTATATCGAGTAACAGTTCAATTTTATTTACTTTATAAAGTACGGTATTCCGATGAATAAAAGTACGTTGGCTAATTCGATTTGTACTGCCGTTTTCTTCTAAATAGATGCGCAAAAACGAGACAAAGTCTGTGTTATTCAATTCATCATAGCGATAGAGTCGCCCTAACATCTCTTGACGAAAATTTCCGAGCAATACAGGATTATCAATTCCCATAATAATTTGATAGGCTCCGATATCTTTATATTTATATAAATATCGATTGTTATGCAAGTTGGCAAGTTGAATAACAGTTAACGCCTCTTCGTAGCTTTTATGGATTTTTTCCAACGCTGTATAAAAACTCCCCATGCCAATTATTACATCTAATTCTCCATATTTTTTTTCAATGCGATCATAGATAGAAGTAACAGTTTTAGAAAATGGAATATTGATCGTTTTAACACTTGTCCGATCGATTAAATAGATTAATTGGTTTCGATATTGAAAATGAATAAAATGCTCATAGCGTTGTTGGAAGGCAGTTAAAATGAATGCGGCATAGCGTTGAATATTCGTAGCGTCACTTCTAGTTGCGCATGCAATAATACCGTATTCCGCATGCTTTGGAAAGCCAAGTTGTTCTAATGTGTCTGACAGATGCAGTGCATGATGTTGATAGTTGAAGAGAAGTTGATTCATCGCTTGCTCTTCTAATGAACGTTCTTGTTGATTGGTCGTAATGAATTGAAAAGTTGCTTTTAATAAGTCTGTTACGCGATATTCCCATTCCATTTGGAAGAGCGGATATTCCCGTTCATTAGCGAATTGAATGATACAATCAGGTATTTGAGGAATATATGGACCAATATTAATAATGAACCCAGCCGTACGTTTATTGAAAGTTTGTTGGATAAGCCGTTTGAGAGCGTTTGTATCATTTGCTAGTAACACACCAGTCGTAACGACGAGCTCGTTTGGTCTGCAAAACATCGTTAGCTCTTCTTTTTCTACTATGTTTATACCATTTACTCTACGATAGATTCCGCTTTCACCTGCTATTAACCGAAGTTGTGGAAACAGTGATGATTGCATCATTTGCGAAATCGTTGCCATACGTCCATCTCCTTTCTCTTATGACGTAAAATATAACATTATACTTGTGCATATGCACATTTTTTTTCTTATTTTTTGACATATACGTAAGAAAATATGACATATATAATCTATGATAAGCATTTACTAGTGTGTTAGAAGGGGGAGTGTGCGGAGTGTATAAGTGTAATCAGAGCCGTTTACAGCAAACACTGGAGCATTTTAGCCAATTCGGTGCTACAGAAAATGGTGGGGTTACAAGACTTTCCTTATCAAAAGAAGATGTACTAGCAAGAGATTATTTTAAAAAATGCTGTGAGGAGCTTGGGATGGACATCAAGGTAGATGATATGGCAAATATATATGCCACACTGCCTGGAAAAAAGGATTTGCCACCCATTGTGATGGGCTCACATTTAGACTCTGTTATTAAAGGTGGCCGTTTCGATGGTGTTCTCGGTGTCTTAACAGCGCTAGAAGCGATACGTACAATCATTGATCATGACATTGAGCTAGATGTACCGCTGACTATTGTAAATTTTACGAATGAAGAAGGTGCACGCTTTGACCCAGCAATGATGAGCTCAGGGGTTCTGACAGGAAAATTTGAGCGTGATGCGATGCTACAGTCTAGAGATAAAGAAGGGACAACTTTTGCACAAGCACTTGTACAAAGTAGGTATGAGGGGAGCAAAGAAAATCGTTTACGAGATGCACTCGCTTATATTGAATTGCATATCGAGCAAGGCCCTGTACTAGAAGCTGAAAATATTGAAATTGGTGTAGTTGAAGGGGTAAAGGGGATGGTATGTTATGAGATTCGTATAAACGGTGAATCCAATCATGCTGGCTCAACACCAATGCGGATGCGTAAAGACCCAATGATGCTTGCATCAAAGATGATGAACGAGTTAGATGAGAAGCTTGGGCAATTAGACGAAGAACTAGTATATACATTTGGCCGTATGAATGTAGCGCCAAATATTCATACCGTTATTCCGAGTGAAGTGGTCTTTACAATCGATTCTCGTCATAAAGACCCTAAAGTGATGAACCAAGTAGAACATATATTACTTAGTCTCCCGAGTGAGGAAAAAGGCTGTACCGTAAAGGCAGTAAAGCTATGGGGACGTGATACGGTACATTTCAATGCAATGATTTGTGACGAAATTGAAGCTGCATGTAAAAACTTTGGTTATTCGTTTCTTCGTATGTATAGTGGACCAGGTCATGATGCTCAGTTTATCGCATCAATCGTACCTTCTGCGATGATTTTTGTTCCAAGTGTAAATGGTAAAAGTCACTGTGAAGAAGAGTTAACAAGCTATGAGGATTGTGCAAAAGGTGCTGATATTTTACTAGAAACAGTGTTAATGCTTCAAGCGAAACAAAGTGTCAATCCAACAGCCATTAGTAAATAGGAAGGTGGTTCATGTACATGAAAAAGGTGATCAAGGGCGGTAAAATTGCGACAGCAACAGATGTATTTGAGGCGGATGTATTAATCGAGAATGGTGTCATTACACAAATTGCCAAAAGTATTGATGCAACAGATGTAGAAGTAATTGATGCTACAGGTAAATATGTCATGCCAGGTGGAATTGACCCACACACACATTTAGACATGCCTTTTAATAATACAGTGACAGACGATGATTGGGAATCAGGGACCATTGCAGCAGCTTTTGGTGGCACAACAACGATTCTCGATTTTTGTTTATCTGCTGGAGAGACGAAGTTAGCTGATGCGGTAGCGAAATGGCATGAAAAAGCAAAAGACAAAGCCGTGATTGACTACGGCTTCCATTTAATGATTACAGACTTTACACCTGAAACAGAAAAAGAACTACCAACTATTTTAAAGCAAGAAGGCATTACCTCTATTAAAGTATTTATGGCCTATGCACGTGAGTTCCAATCATCTGATCGCACGTTATTTAAAGCGTTTAAAATTGGCAAGGAAACAAATACAGTCGTCATGGTGCACTGTGAAAATGGTTCAGTGATTGATGAACTAGTAGAAGAAGCATTAGCAAACGGTCATACAGAGCCAATTTACCATGCGTTAACACGTCCAGCAGCTGTCGAAGGAGAGGCAACAAAGCGAGCAATCGAATTAGCGAACATTGCAGGAGCAAAGTTATACGTAGTACATGTAACGTGTAAGGAAGCGGTAGATGAAATTATTAGAGCGCGTGAGAAGGGCTACGATGTACTAGGTGAAACGTGTCCACCATATTTAACTTTAGATGAATCAATGCTAGCAAAGCCAGACTTTGAAGGAGCAAAATACGTTTGGTCGCCGCCACTTCGCCCAGCCTATCATCAAGAAATATTGTGGAATGCATTAAAGGCAAAACAGCTACAAACGATTGGCTCTGATCAATGTTCATTCAGTTTTAATGGTAAAAAACAACTGGGTATCAATGATTTCTCTAAAATTCCAAACGGGGGACCGTTTATCGAGGATCGTTTTGGCATCCTTTATTCAGAAGGTGTGGCAAAAGGGCGTATTACAATCAATGAATTCGTTGATATGATTTCCACAAGTGCAGCGAAAATATTTGGATTATTCCCGAAGAAAGGAACAATTGCAGTTGGCTCAGATGCAGATGTGGTGTTATTTGACCCGGACGTAAAACGCGTTATCTCTGCGGAAACACATCATATGAATGTCGACTACAACCCATATGAGGGATGGGAAGTAGCGGGTGAGGTACAAACGGTTCTTGTACGTGGGGAATATGTAATAAAGGACAAAAAATTCGCCGGGACATTAGGGAGTGGACAATATATTAAACGTAAACCAATCTCGAAAATAACAGAGGAACTTGCACTCAACTAATAAAAAAGATAGAGGGGTGGGGAACAAATGGCAATGATTCACGACAAGATGATTGCTGAGAAGTTAAAGAGGAATTTCGAGGAATTGGAGCCTGCGTTAACAAGTTATGAAGCGATAGAAGAGGCAAATCGCTGCTTATATTGCTACGATGCTGCTTGCATAAAGGCATGCCCGACAAGTATTGATATTCCGAAGTTTATCAAAAAAATTGCATCTGGTAATTTAAAGGGCTCGGCACTAACGATTTTACAGGCTAATCCACTTGGTGCGAGCTGTGCACGTGTTTGTCCGACTGAAGAGCTTTGTGAAGGAGCTTGTGTATTAAATCATCAGTCTAAACCGATTGATATCGGGCGTTTGCAACGTTATGCAACCGATTGGGCGATAGCCTCCAGTGCTTCATTATTTAAAAAGGGTGCGCCTCAACAAAAACATATCGCTATTGTCGGTACAGGTCCAGCGGGATTAGCTGCTGCACGTGAGTTAGCATGTCTTGGCTATCAGGTCACGATGTATGAAGCAGAAGAAAAAGCTGGGGGCTTAGGTCGCTATGGGATTGTAGCTTTTCGTCTACCGAATGATGTTGTCGAGTGGGAAGTAGAACAAATCACAAATTTAGGTGTTGAAATTCGTACGAATACAGTCGTCGGTCAACATATTTCCGTAGAGGAGATGTTAGAGCGATATGATGCTGTAGTGTTAGCAGTAGGTATGGGGGCGGTTCCGAATTTAGGTATTAAAGGTGAGGAGCTTTCCGGTGTATATGATGCGATTTCCTTTATTAAAGACACAAAACTAGGCCATCTTACAGCGGATTTAATGGGCAAGCGGGTTGCGGTGATTGGAGCAGGGAATACAGCCATTGATGGTGCGACAAGTGCAATTCGTTTAGGAGCTTCAAATGTCAAAATCCTTTATCGTCGTACAGAGGCAGAAATGACAGCTTATGAATTTGAATATGAATTTGCTAAGCAAGAAGGTATCCAATTTGAATGGTTGACAGCACCAGTCAATATTATCGGCAATGAGGATGGACAAGTGGTTGGTATTGAATGCGTAAAGATGATGCTTGGTGAGCCTGGTGCAGATGGTCGACAAAAACCAGTACCGATTGAAGGTTCAGAGCACGTGATTGCAGTAGACGCTATTATTAAAGCAATTGGTCAATCGCGCTATACAGAACTAATTGAAGCATTTGGCCTAAAACACGAGTGGGGTGTTGTAACGGTTAACGAAGAAACATTACAAACATCGAATCCAAAGGTGTTTGCATGTGGCGATGTGATCTTCGGGAATGGGCAAGGAGAGGCCATGGTAGTGACTGCTGTCCAACAAGGAAAAGATGTAGCTTTAAACATTCACCGCGTATTTCAAACAGTGTCACAAAGTGTCTAGCACATAAAGAGGGGGGAACAAGATGGCAGATTTACGTATCAATCTAGCGGGAATTGAATCACCAAATCCATTTTGGTTGGCATCTGCACCACCAACAAACTCAGGTTATCAAGTCCAGCGAGCATTCGAAGCTGGCTGGGGAGGTGCTGTTTGGAAAACGTTAGGTGACCCGATTTTAAACGTTTCTTCGCGCTTTGCAGCAGTCAACTTTAATGGGCAACGTGTAGCAGGCTTTAATAATATTGAGCTCATTACAGACCGACCACTTGAAGTGAATTTAAAAGAAATTTATGAGACAAAAAAACGATTTCCAAATCATACAATTATTGTTTCGTTGATGGTAGAACCGAAGCGAGAAAAATGGCATGAAATTGTGAAACGGGTAGAAGATGTCGGTGTGGATGGATTTGAGTTAAATTTTGGTTGCCCACATGGGATGGCTGAACGTGGAATGGGTTCTGCATCAGGGCAAGTGCCAGAATTAGTGGAGAAGCAAACATACTGGGCAAAAGAAGCAGCGAAATCACCTGTTATTGTAAAGCTTACGCCAAATATTACGGATATTACTGTAACGGCAGAAGCAGCGGTTGCAGGAGGCGCAGATGCAATTAGTATGATTAATACAATTAATAGTTTAGCTGGTGTAGATTTAGATTCTTGGAATACAATCCCTCATGTTGCTGGAAAAGGAGCACACGGCGGCTATTGTGGCCCAGCAGTAAAGCCAATCGCACTCAATATGGTAGCTGAATGTGCACGAAGCCCTCGTATTCATGTGCCGATTTCAGGGATAGGCGGCATATCGACTTGGCGTGATGCAGCAGAATTCATGTTAATGGGATCGAGCTGTGTACAAGTGTGTACAGCAGCGATGCATCATGGATTTAGCATTGTAGAAGATATGATTGAGGGGCTTAATCATTATCTTGATGAAAAAGGATTAGCCTCAGCGATGGATTTAGTCGGTCGCTCTGTAGCACGTTACTCGGATTGGGGAGATCTAGACCTCAACTATCAAATCGTCGCCCAGATTAATAATGATGTATGTATTAATTGCAACAAGTGCCATATTGCTTGTGAAGATACGTCACACCAATGCATTGATCTTTATACAGAAAACGGTCGTCCGATGTTAAAAGTCCGGGAAGATGATTGTGTTGGTTGTAATCTTTGTTCCATTGTTTGTCCTGTAGATGGTGCAATTACAATGGTGGAGAAGAAAAATACATTACCGCCAATGACGTGGAATGAGCGTCAAGCAATCATGAATAAGTTTACGCCAACGACAAATGTAAAGTAGTAAAGTGCTCGCTGAAAACTTAATAAAGGGGATTCATAAATATGGAGAGTAAAGGAAACTATTTAAAGTCGCCCGATTTATTGCCTGTGACACATGCAAAACGTGTAATTAGCCCTTTTGGTTTTTCTGTTATTTGGGTAGGGATGGCAATCGTATTAGCTGCCTTTGCTATAGGCGGTGGGGGAATTGTTAATTTACCGCTACCGTATGTTATTTTAGCAACGCTAATCGGATCAGTAGTTATTGGGATTTTCATGACTCTAATTGGTGACATTGGTGTTGAACACGGCATTTCCTTTCCAGTATATATGCGTGCTCCCTTTGGTACGATTGGTACACACTTTCCATCTGTGATGCGAGCATTTACAGCAGCCTGTTGGTTCGGGATTAACTCTTATTTCGGTTCAACCGCTATCAACGGCATTTTAAATTTATTGTTTGGCTTTGATAACTGGATTTTATGTTTTATTATTTTCGTTACATTGCAATTAATTAACACGTCACTCGGTATTAAATCGATTGAGCGCTTTGCTGATTTAGCAGCACCGATCATCATTTTAATTTCTTGTTGGATGTATATGACATTAGCTGATAACGCAACAGCTCAAGGAAAAGACATTTGGAGTTGGGTGGAGTCACCAGTAACGGGCGCAGCAGGTTTTACGGCATTTATGGTAGTCGTCATGGCCAATATGGGCTTCTGGGCGACATTAGCAGCGGATATGCCTTCGTTATCTCGCTTCTTTAAAGCACCGAAAAACGAACGAAACTGGTTTAAACGCAATAAAACACAATTAATGGGTTCACTTATTATCATGCCAATTACAAATACGTTTATGGTAGCCATTGGTGCCATTTGTTATATGGCCGTCTCAACGGCTGATCCGATTACAGCATTGCAATCCAGTGCAAACGGGATCGTTTTAGGAGTGTTGCTGTTAATGATTGTGTTAGCACAGTGGTCAACAAATACTTCCGCAAACGTTATTCCAGCAGCAACAGTTTTCTCCAATGTAGGTGGTCCGAAAGTTCCGTTCTGGGTAGGGGTTATCATTACAGGGATTATCGGGACAATTGTTCAACCTTGGAGCCTATTTGATATTTTAAATAGTGTGCTCTTAATTATTGGGGGCATTTTAACCGCCATTGTAGGGATTTTATTCGCTGATTATTATTTAATACGAAAGCGTCGTATCAATATCCATGCACTGTACGAATTAGACGGACAGTTTAAATATTTTAAAGGATTTAATTTTGCTGGTTTAATTGCATGGGCTATTGGTGGCGGTGTTGCGAACATGTTTCCTACGTACTCATCACTGATTGGCTTCTTTTTAGGGGCGGCGGTCTATTATGTGCTTGCGAAATATTGGTGGTTTGTGAAGTATCCACAGGACGAAGTGAATAACCCAAGTGACGAGCTATATTTAGGGATAACTGCAGGAAACGACTGGGAGATTGATAAAAAAGTGTATCAAGAGCCAGAACCGAACCTCGAATCAGAAACACTAGATCCACCTGTAGCGCAAGAACAATAGAAAGGAGTAGAGACTGATGTCATCGCATAGTGAAGTGTTACAAGAAATCGCGCAGCTTGATGTATTGTTAACGCAAGGTTATCAGATGAAATGCGTCTATGAAAATTTAAGTGGTACATTTATAGAATTACAATGCGAAGCCGATACAACTACGTTACATCTTTTAACAGCAGACGCACGTAAATATCTTGCTGTGAAGCTAAGGGAAACGATGGTCTCTTAATGAATAAGGTGATGGTTTGTTGAATGAATAATCAACAAATAATAAAGACTGTAGACAACTTTGATTTATTTTTAAAAAGCTGTATAAGTGTTTTATCATAGCCTCCGCGCTTTGCCACAGCCTACACAGGAGCTAAAACAGGCGTGGCCTGTTTGGATCTCCTGTTACGGCTCCTGTGGCGATGGCGCGCTACGGCAAAAGTGAATACTTCTCGATATACTAGAAAAACATTTCTCTTCTCTAAAAGAAATCATTTTCTTTCCGTTTGCATGTATAATTGCTCAGCCTCTACCGAAATGGATGAGAATCGTTCTTTATTTTTAAAAACTGATTATTGTACTCAACCAAATTTATTGATTAAGAAAATATTTCCTTTATAGAAGCGTTTTTTTAGAAAAACATGATCAAAAATGACTTGCCAGTTGATTGAAGCGGAATCGGCGAGACTCCTACGGGAATAGCATGAGCTGAAGACCCCGCAGGAGCGAGGTACGAGCGACGAGGAGGCTGAGGCCATGCCCGTGGAAAGCGAGCCGAATGGAGCGGAAATCAACGTTTCACACGACTCTATAAAGGTAAATCAACACGCTTGTTAAGATAATAATATTCTTATGGACATTTTGCCAAAACGTTTTAGTTAGAGCAGAATAATTCCAATTTATAAAATGAACATGCTATACTACAAGCATATGTATTATGAAGGAGGCTATTTAAAATGGCAATTGTACAAGGTACAGATTCAAACTTTCAACAAGAAATCGCTGAGGGCGTAGTATTAGTAGACTTCTGGGCTGCTTGGTGCGGACCATGTAAAATGATCGCTCCAGTGTTAGAAGAAGTAGACGCTGAAATCGGTAACGAAGTGAAAATCGTAAAAGTAGATGTGGATAATAACCAAGGAACTGCTGGTGAATATGGCATTATGTCAATCCCATCACTATTATTATTCGTTGATGGCGAATTAAAAGCAAAAACTGCTGGCTTTATGCCAAAAGAAGCGTTAGTTGATTTCATTAACGACAACAAATAATCATAATTACTATGAAAGCTGAGTACAAACACGTGCTCGGCTTTTTTTCATGCATTATAATAGGTAGTAGGTGATGATATGAATGATTTAATTAAAAATAAGTTAGCCATTCTTCCGGATGAGCCAGGCTGTTATATTATGAAAGATCGTCAAGGAACGATTATTTATGTCGGCAAGGCAAAAAAATTAAAAAATCGTGTACGCTCTTATTTTAATGGCTCTCATGATGGAAAAACAGCTCGTCTTGTAAGTGAAATTGAAGACTTTGAATACATGGTGACAACCTCTGAGCTTGAAGCTTTAATATTAGAGCTAAATCTGATCAAGTTACACGACCCAAAATATAATATACGGCTGACAGATGATAAAACATATCCCTATATCAAAATCACAAATGAAAAATATCCACGTATTATTACAACACGTAAAATCAAAAAGGATAAGGCCCGTTATTTTGGTCCTTACCCAAATGCTTTTGCGGCGAACGAAACACGTAAAATGCTAGATCGTATTTACCCGTTGCGAAAATGTGCACAGTTACCAAGCCAAGTGTGCTTGTATTATCATATGGGGCAATGTCTTGCGCCTTGTGTCAAGGATATCGACAAAAAAGTGTACGACGAAATGATCGAGGACATTTCAAAGTTTTTAAACGGTGGGTATGAAGAGGTCAAAAAAGATTTGGAAGTAAAAATGCTTGAAGCGGCGGAAAAGCTTGAGTTCGAGCGGGCAAAAGAGCTACGCGATCAAATTGCCCATATTGAAACGGTTATGCAAAAGCAAAAAATTATTTCGGATGATTTATCAAATCGCGATGTATTTGGCTATGCAGTGGAAAAAGGGTGGATGTGTGTACAAGTATTTTTTGTGCGTCAAGGAAAATTAATTGAACGTGACGTATCGATTTTTCCCGTTTACCGTGATCCGGAAGATGAGTTTTTAACGTTTGTTGGCCGATTTTATGAATCGCCGCAACATTTAAAGCCGAAAGAGATTTTTATTCCACATACAATTGATGGAACACTCCTTGAACGTTTACTAGATGTTAAAGTCATGATACCAAAGCGTGGACAGAAAAAGGAACTTGTTGAGATGGCGATAAAAAATGCGCAAATCGCGATTCATGAGAAGTTTCAATTGATTGAAAGACAAGAAGAACGAACGGTTGGTGCATGTGAGGCATTAGGGGATGCATTAAATATTTCAACGCCTCTCCGAATTGAAGCGTTTGACAATAGTCATATGCACGGGGCGGATCCTGTTTCCGCAATGGTTGTATTTATCGACGGGAAGCCGGCGAAAAAGGAATATCGTAAATATAAAACAAAGGAAGCGGCAAAGCATGATGACTACGGGGCGATGGAGGAAGTAATCCGCCGCCGGTATATACGTGTACTGAAAGAACAGTTACCGTTACCAGATTTAATCATCGTGGACGGCGGAAAAGGACAAATGGAAGTAGCGCGTAGTGTATTACAAAATGAGCTTGGCTTAGTCATTCCGATTGCAGGACTTGCAAAAGATGAAAAGCACAATACATCACAGCTATTATTTGGTGATCCACCTGTACCGGTTGAAATGAAACGGACGAGTGATGGCTTTTATTTATTGCAACGTATTCAAGATGAGGTCCACCGTTTTGCGATTACATTTCTTCGTCAACAACACCAGACAAATGCGATTCAATCCGTGCTGGATCATATAGAAGGTATCGGTCCAAAGCGAAAGCAACAACTGCTAAAACACTTTGGGTCAGTTAAAAAAGTACGGGAGGCAAGTATCGATCAATTAATGGAAGCGGGCATGCCGAAAACACAGGCAAATAACATTTTTCAGTATTTTCAAAATGAAGCGTTGAAAAAACAGTAGGCGTGTGCTACGCTTACAACATAAATTCATATCGAGTAAAGGTAGAGGCGCGGGTTTCAAGAGTATCGCTTGTGAGGAGGAACAACTCCAGTGAGCAAGTGTGAAAGGGGAAGCCGCCGAAGTGACTAACCGTTGTTTCCGATTAGTTGCTGGTTTTGCATTTAAAAAATGTCAAACTGTCAGAATGCACATTCTGGAGAGCTATCTCAAGTAAACTTTTTCGTTATAATCGTTTACTGAGGCGGCTTTTCATATTAGTGAAAAGCCGCCTTTTTGTATAAGAAAGGGTGTGGACAAATGAGCAGTATTGTCATGAAATTTGGTGGACCAGCTGTTGCAACGCCAGAGAAAATGCAAAAAATTGCAAGGCGGGCAATAGAAGAACAAGGGAAAGGATTACATGTGGTAATTGTCATTTCACCGATGGCAACTATTCGCCGGGAGTTGCAGGCATACGTATCAGAACTTTCAGATAATCCAACGAAACGTGAGCAGGATGTGTTATTAGCAGTAGGGGCACAAATAACGAGTGCGTTGTTATCCATTGCCATTGCCGAACAAGGTGGTAAAGCTGTATCACTTGCAGGATGGCAAACAGGAGTTGCAACGGATAGCTTACATAACAATGCACGTATTGAAGCAGTGAAGACTCAGCGCATTTACAAACATTTTGAGCAAGGGGAAATTGTCGTTATTGCGGGCTCTCAAGGTGTAGATAGCCATGAAAATATAACGACATTTGGCAAAGGTGGTTCAGAAACAACGGCTGTAGCGGTTGCCGCCGCAATTAATGCGGAACGTGTAGATATGTATACAACCGTAGATGGTATTTATACCGCTGACCCTCACATTGTGCCCAATGCCAAAAAATTAAAAGAGTTATCGTATGATGAAATGTTGGAATTAGCCAATTTAGGGGCAGTGATTATTCATCCACGAGCAGTAGAGCTAGCGAAAAAATATAACATACCAGTAGTTGTTCGCTCCAGTACAGTGAATGTGGAAGGGACATTGTTAAAGGAGGAAGTGGAGATGGAGAAAAATTTAGTTGTGCGCGGCATTGCCTATGAGTCAGACATTATTCGATTAACAGTTGGCTATGATTCATACGAGGAAGCATCATTAGCTGATATTTTTACCGTACTAGCGAACAATGGCATTAATGTCGATATTATTGTACAGGCAGTCATTGATAAGGTAAAACCAACAATCTCATTCTCGATTGAAAAAGACCAGTTTGCAGAAAGCTTACGCGTATTAGAATCTAGTAAGCTGTCACTTGGTTTTAGTTTTGCGGATTTTGAAGTAGGGTTAGCGAAAGTATCGATTGTTGGATCGGGTATGGTATCTCACCCAGGTGTAGCAGCTCGTATGTTTGCGCGACTGAGCAGAGAAGGAATTGAAGTAAAAATGGTCAGTACTTCTGAAATTAAAGTGTCAGTCGTTGTACCGCAAGAAGATATGATAAGGGCAGCCAATGCATTACACGAGGAATTTAATTTAACTATATAATAGAAGATAGCTACAAAATTGACGGAAAATTCCATCGTTTTGTAGCTGTTTTAATGATAAAATAGGGAGTTTCTTCTATATTAATATTACATCTATTTCCAATTAAATTTGATGCCTGTAGCATGTTCACTGATGTAAGTTATTTAATCGGTTCTTTTAAGTCCCATTTCAAATTAAAAGTCACAGTCCCGTGCTTGATATTTTTTTCCTCATAACATTCTGTTAAATAGCCGTTTAGTTTTTGTGTTTGCTCCGCTAAGAAACCAGCCTCGATTCGAAAACAACGCTCTTCAAATTTTAAAATATCTGCATCCCCGATTAGAAGAAATATGGCGAAATCTTTCCCTTCTTTTTCAAGCGATAATGCCCCCCAACCAGCTTGTTCAAAAAAGCTTGCTGCTTCTGCCATTGAAAAGAGGGGGAATTTCCGAGCGAGCTCTTTACCGGCCCAATAAAGAACCTCTTCTTCGTGTTTTCCTAAAACAGAACGCAATATATTATCGCGAATTAATTCGTAGCCGAAAGTTGGAATCGTTTTCATATTGCTATCATTCATTTCCAAAACCCCTATCTTAAATTTTCTTATTTTTTAGACTAATTATTAAGTGAATAAATTAATAATAGAAAAATTGTACTTAAGCCAGCTAAAATTAACTTTATTCGTATGTGCTAAATGATGCAGAGTGCCTTGACGCTTGTATGGGGAGGGAGTACAATGGACATGTCATAATATTGTACCATGATGAAATACGCAGTCAATGTGCTACTAATTACAAAGTGTTGACAATTGAGGCGTGTTTTAAGTACTAAGGGGGGTAACAATCTTGTCGAAAGATCGTGAGTTTTTATGGCGCCGGTTACACTCGCTACTTGGGGTTATTCCAGTAGGTTTGTTCTTGGTGTTCCACTTATCACTGAACTTCACTGCAGTTGGTGGTGAAGAAGCTTACAATAATGCTACAGGAGCTATGGAATTAGTTCCACACTCATTATTGTTATTAATGGAATGGGTGATTATTTATATCCCATTATTGTTCCATGCATTCTACGGAATCTACATTGCATTTACTGCAACGAATAACACAAAACGCTTTGGCACATTCCGTAACTGGGCGTTCCGTATTCAACGTATCACTGGTATTTTCTTAGTTATTTTCATTGCATGGCATATTTTCCAAACACGTGTTCAAAAGGCATTTGGAGCTGAAGTTAACTGGGATATGATGGCTGAAATCGCAGACAACCCTGCGATGTTAGTATTCTATATCGTAGGTATCTTGTCTGCTACATTCCACTTAGCAAACGGTTTATGGTCGTTCTTAGTAAGCTGGGGTATTACGCAATCTCCATCATCTCAAAAAGTGGTTACTTACATTTCAATGATTTTCTTCGTTCTTTTATCAATCATGGGTGTAGTAGCAATCGTATCATTTGCAATTTAGTAGCTGAACTAGAGAAAAGCTATATATTAAACTTTTAGCAATGTTAGAGGAGTGAGAATCAATCATGGCAAAGAGCAAAGTAATTGTTGTCGGTGGCGGTCTTGCAGGCTTGATGGCAACGATTAAAGCTGCTGAAATTGGCACTGAAGTTGAATTATTCTCATTAGTTCCGGTAAAACGCTCACACTCTGTATGTGCGCAGGGCGGAATTAATGGCGCAGTTAATACAAAAGGTGAAGGGGATTCTCCGTGGATCCACTTTGACGATACAGTGTATGGTGGGGACTTCTTAGCGAACCAACCACCAGTTAAGGGAATGTGTGATGCAGCTCCTGGTATTATCCACTTAATGGACCGTATGGGTGTTATGTTCAACCGTACGCCAGAAGGACTACTTGACTTCCGACGTTTCGGTGGTACATTAATGCACCGTACAGCATTCTCAGGTGCAACAACTGGTCAACAGTTATTATATGCACTAGATGAGCAAGCTCGTGCTCACGAAGTAGCAGGTTTAGTAACAAAGTATGAGCACTGGGAGTTCCTTGGTGCAGTACTTGATGATGAAGGCGTATGCCGTGGTATCGTAGCACAAGATTTAAGAACGGAAGAAATCCGTGCATTCCGTGGCGATGCAGTAATCATGGCTACTGGTGGTCCTGGTATTATCTTCGGTAAAACAACAAACTCTGTTATCAACACTGGTTCTGCAGCATCGATCGTGTACCAACAAGGTGCTTCTTATGCAAACGGTGAAATGATTCAAATTCACCCAACAGCGATTCCTGGTGACGACAAAAACCGTCTAATGTCAGAATCGGCTCGTGGTGAAGGTGGTCGTGTATGGACGTATAAAGATGGTAAGCCATGGTACTTCTTAGAAGAAAAGTACCCAGCTTATGGTAACTTAGTACCACGTGATATTGCAACACGTGAAATTTTCGACGTATGTGTAAACCAAAAGCTTGGTATCAACGGCGAAAACATGGTATACCTAGATCTTTCACACAAAGATCCGCATGAATTGGATATTAAACTTGGCGGTATTATCGAGATTTACGAAAAATTCGTAGGGGATGACCCACGTAAATTACCAATGAAAATCTTCCCAGCAGTTCACTACTCAATGGGTGGCTTATGGGTTGACTACGATCAAATGACAGAAATCCCAGGTCTATTTGCAGCTGGTGAATGTGATTACTCACAACACGGTGCAAACCGTCTTGGTGCGAACTCATTACTTTCAGCGATTTACGGTGGTATGGTTGCAGGACCTAACGCTGTTAAATATATCAAAGGCCTTAAAAAGCATGCAGAAGACTTACCAGAGTCAATTTTTGAAGCACGCGTAAAAGAAGAAACTGAGAAATGGGAAGCAATTCTTAAGATGGACGGAACAGAAAATGCTTACCTTCTACACAAAGAGCTTGGTGAGTGGATGACAGACAACATGACAGTAGTACGTCATAATGACCGTCTAGAAAAAACTTATGAAAAGCTTACTGAGTTACAACAACGTTGGGAAAATATCAATATCAACGATACTCAAAAATGGTCTAACCAAGGTGCTCACTTCACACGTCAGTTAAAGAATATGTTATACCTTGCTAAAGTTATGACAAAAGGTGCTTTACTACGTGACGAATCTCGTGGTGCGCATTACAAACCAGAGTTCCCAGAACGTGATGATGAGAACTTCTTAAAAACAACTATGGCTAAATTCGACCCAGCAACGGGCGAGCCAATCATTTCATATCAAGAGGTAGACGTTTCGTTAATTCCACCACGTAAACGTGACTACTCAGCGTAAGGGGAGGAGACTTAAACATGGAGACAGCTAACACTGGCAGAATGGTAGATGTTGAGATCCTTCGTCAAGATACTGAAAACGGTTCAACTCGATGGGAGAAATTCCGCGTACCTTACCGTCACGGTATGAACGTAATCTCAATTTTAATGGAGATCCAAAAGAACCCTGTCACTGCAGATGGTAAAAAGACAACGCCTGTAGCATGGGATATGAACTGTCTTGAAGAAGTTTGTGGTGCATGTTCAATGATTATTAACGGTCGTCCACAACAATCTTGTTCTGCATTAGTAGATAAATTAACTCAACCAATTCGTTTAGAACCAATGGCAACTTTCCCAATAGTACGTGACTTACAGGTTGACCGTAGCCGTATGTTCAACGCACTTAAGAAAGTAAAAGCATGGGTGCCAATCGATGGTACGTATGATTTAGGTGAAGGTCCACGTATGCCAGAGCGCAAACGTCAATGGGCTTATGAATTATCTAAATGTATGACTTGTGGTGTATGTATGGAAGCATGTCCGAACGTATCTGAAAAAGCTGATTTCATCGGCCCAGCACCATTATCACAAGTACGTTTATTCAATACGCATCCAACAGGAGCAATGAACAAAGACGAGCGCCTAGCTGCAATTATGGGCGACGGTGGTCTTGCGAACTGTGGTAACTCACAAAACTGTGTAGCGGCTTGTCCTAAAGGGATTCCTTTAACAACATCTATCGCTGCACTAAACCGTGCAGCAACAGTTCAAATGTTCAAGAACTTCTTCGGTTCTGACCACATGGTTTAATACACAAAAACTGCTTAGAGGACAACCTTCTAAGCAGTTTTTTGTTGTTGTACTAATTCCTATAGATACTTCAATTTATGCCTTGTAAGATAGGAGAGTGCTGTATGTTCTTGATTAAAAAGAATGAATTTAAAAGCACATGAAGTGAAGGGCGGTGACTCCAGCGGGAATCGCATGAGCTGAAGGCCCCGCAGGAGAGAGGTACGAACGACGAGGAGACTGAAGCCATGCCCGCGGAAAGCATCCGCCCGTAACGGAATGTGCGGTCAAGTACACGTTTGAGTGAAAAGCCAAATAAATAATATCATTTTTCTATTTTATTTCATGTTATAATGAATGGGTATTCATTCTTTGGGATGGGATGAAGGAACAGATAAAGGGGAGGGTTTATCATGAAAGCAAAATATATTGAAGATTTACAAACATGGGAAAGTGAATTTGAATTTTCGGTTGAAGTACAAGTGCGATTTTCTGAAACGGATATGTTTGGGCATGTGAATAACACTGTTGTGTTTACATATTTAGAATTCGCGCGTATTGAATATTTAAAGGCAATGGGTTTAATGGGGAAAGAAGGAGCTATTCCAGTCGTTGCGGATCTTCAATGTGACTACGTACGACAAATGTATTTCGATGAAAAAATTAAAGTATATGTAAAAATTGCACAGATCGGATCGAGTTCTGTAGACATTCATTACTTAGGAAAGAACGAAAAAGGCGAGATTGTATTTACTGGGCGAGGCACAATTGTTCAAATGAATGTGCAAACGGGCAAGGGTGTACCATTTACAGAAAAAGAAAAGCAATTATTGCTCGGGAAATAGTGAAAAAGCCCTCACCTCATGTCAATTCTAACATACTGTACAGGGAAGAGGATGGGAGGTTGTTGCTAAATGAGTAGCCAGCAGTCAGGTTTTTTACTTACAAAACGAGAACGTGAAATTTTCCAATTGCTGATTGAGGATTATTCCACGAAAGAGATTTCTGAGAAGCTACAAATTAGCGAGAAAACAGTGCGGAATCACATTTCTAATACAATTCAAAAACTAGGCGTTTCAAGCCGGACTCAAGCACTTGTTGAATTACTGCGACTACAAGAATTGTCTTTAAACTGAATGCACACTTGCTATTTCAGCAAAAACAATTCAAAATAGACGTATGAATGTATTTTGAGGAGTGAATGGGTCACATGAATGACAGCAGTAAACATAGCTTTGAATCAGTAGCTTCATTAGAAAAAGAATTACGTTATATTTCACACCTAATTAAGCAAAAAGGTCGTGAAATTTTAAGTAATTATACGATCACACCTCCGCAATTTGTGGCTTTGCAGTGGTTACATGAATTTGGGGATATGACAATTGGGGATTTATCGAATAAAATGTATTTAGCATTCAGTACGACGACAGATTTAGTTGATCGTATGGAGAAAAGTGAGCTAGTACAGCGTGTTCGAGATGAGCAAGATCGCCGAGTAGTACGCATTCATTTACTACCAGAAGGTGAGCGCATCATTCAGGAAGTAATTGAAAAACGTCAAAATTATTTGCGTGAGTTGCTAGAAAATTTCGAAGTAGCGGAAGCGCAAGAGTTACTGCAATTATTACAAAAATTACATTTACTAATGAAATAGGATTGAGGCGGTACATGTGAATGCCCCGATTGGTGTTATTGATTCAGGTGTTGGTGGCTTAACAGTAGCAAAAGCGATTATGGAGCTTTTGCCAAATGAAACAATTTATTATATTGGCGATACAGCGCGTTGTCCATACGGTCCTCGCTCAAAGCAGGAAGTCCGTACATTTACGTGGCAAATGGCAAAGGCGCTAGAAAAAATGAATATCAAAATGTTAGTGATTGCGTGTAACACAGCAACTGCTGTGGCACTAGAGAGCTTACAAAAAAATATGCCGTTTCCGGTACTCGGTGTTATTAACGCTGGTGCACGAGCGGCTATCAAAAAAACAAAGCGCAATGAAATCGTGGTTCTTGCAACAGAAGGGACTGTCAAAAGTGCAGCTTATGAGCAGGCCATCCATTCATTGAGCACAAAAGCGAAAGTAATCCCGCTTGCTTGTCCTACATTTGTCCCGCTTGTAGAAAGTGGAGAATATGAAGGGCAGTTCTCTTATGATTTAGTCAAAAATGGGTTAAAGCCATTAGAGGATGAGCGGTTTGATACGGTTATTTTAGGTTGTACACACTACCCAATTTTGCAAAAGCAAATTGAGGCAGCGGTTGGACCGGAAGTGCATGTATTATCTTCAGCAGAGGAAACAGCACGCGATGCAGAGGCGATCCTAGCTTTTAATCATAAGTTGCGTCAAGATACGTCTCCGCCAGAACATAAATTTTTTGTGTCAGGTTCGGTACCGATTTTCCGCTCTATCGTGGAACGCTGGTTAGAAAAAGAAAACCTAGATATCCAACGTATAAAATTTTAAATGAGACTCGGTCGATTCTTTTATCGACCGGGTTTTTTAGTTGCCCTTACTCGTTTTAGGATGAGTGCCTTTCGAACATTTCGAAATTATGTTAAGATAAGTGCGCTAATATACAAGGAGGTCTACTATGACAAGACATGATAACCGAGCTGTGAATGAGTTACGTCCAGTTCAAATTGAAAAAAATTATTTAATGCATCCAGAGGGTTCCGTATTGATTACAGTCGGAAATACGAAAGTCATCTGTACAGCGACAATTGAAGAAAAAGTACCAGGATTCTTGCGTGGTCAAGGCAAAGGCTGGATTACGGCTGAATATTCAATGCTCCCGAGAGCGACTGCACAACGTACACAACGCGAATCATCTCGTGGCAAAGTGAACGGACGCACAATGGAAATTCAACGTTTAATCGGTCGAGCATTACGCGCTGTTGTGGATTTAGAGGCATTAGGTGAAAAAACAGTATGGATTGATTGCGATGTCATTCAAGCAGACGGCGGCACACGTACAGCATCGATTACCGGTGCATTTGTAGCGATGACACAAGCGATTGCGAAATTGGGTGAAGAAAAGCCGTTTACAACATTCCCAGTTGTCGATTACCTTGCTGCGACAAGTGTAGGCATGATTGATGATATCGGTGCTGTACTAGATTTAAACTATGTAGAAGATGTGGATGCAGCAGTTGATATGAATATCGTTATGACAGGTGCTGGACGCTTTGTTGAATTACAAGGGACAGGGGAAGAAGCTACATTCTCACGTGCTGAACTGAACGAATTGCTCGCATTAGGTGAACAAGGAATTGCTCAATTAATCGAAATGCAAAAAGAAGCATTAGGTGAAGCCTCTGCCCTTGTAGGAGCAAAGGGGGAAAGCGCACAATGAAGCAAGTAGTCATAGCGACAAAAAATAAAGGGAAAGCAAAAGATTTTGAAGCGTTATTTAGTCCCCTAGGCTATGATGTTGTCACAATGTTTGATGTTGCACCGGATATGGAAATTGAAGAAACAGGTACAACATTTGAGGAAAATGCCGTGTTAAAAGCTGAGACACTTGCAAAGGCGTTACATACTATTGTGATAGCAGATGATTCAGGGCTTGCAGTAGACGCATTAAATGGCGCGCCAGGCGTTTATTCTGCGCGCTATGCTGGTGATCACGATGATGAGGCGAATATCGTAAAAGTGCTTGAAAACTTAGCTGGCGTGCCTGAAGAAAAGCGTACAGCGCGCTTTATGTGTGCTTTAGCGATTGCTGGTCCGGCATTAGAAACAACGACTGTTTTTGGTACTTGTGAAGGAATCATTTTAGAAGAGAAGCGTGGAACAAATGGTTTTGGCTATGATCCTATTTTCTTTGTGCCTGAACTAAATCGTTCAATGGCCGAACTAACACCAGAAGAGAAAGGGGCTATTTCCCACCGTGGGAATGCCATCCGCAAACTAGCAGACCTTTTACCAACTTTAGTAAAGTAAGTCAGAAGGGAGGTGTAGGGATGAAGTTATTAGTGATGAGTGATACACATGGGGATGCAGAAGTGATTAAGAAGGTTCGAGGCTATCAACCACAAGTAGACGCGGTTGTACATTGCGGCGATAGTGAGCTACCTTATGACCATGCTTATTTAGAAGATGTCGAGCGTGTGCGCGGTAATTGTGACCGAACAGACGACAGATATCCAAATGAAAAGGTGTTTGAATTAGGGGAAACAACTGTGTTTGTTACACATGGCCATCTCTTTAACGTGAAATCATCCATCCTTTCTTTAATGTATCGTGCGAAAGAAGTAGGAGCAAATATTTGCTGCTTCGGTCATTCGCATTTATTAGGTGCAGAAATGGTTGACGATATTTTATTTATTAACCCTGGTAGCTTACTAAAGCCACGGGGGCGCGCAGAAAAAAGTTATGTCATCGTAACAATCGTTGATGACAGTTACACGGTGCAATGCTTTACTGATGATAATGAATTATTAGAAACCATTCAATTTACACGATAATGTATGCTCCCTACAAAGCGTAGGGAGTTTTTTGTGCTGAAAAAAGTTGGAGTAAAGCGTAATGTAAATCATTCACCAGCATATGATAAATACGGAAAACGGCTTTGGTTTTGATGAGGCCATCAAAAGTAAAAGGGGACTGGGGAATGCACAAATACTCTAAAGGCTGGTATGTAAAGGAATTGCGCACAAATGGTGTGAAAAAGCATCCACAATTTAGAACCCATCTAGGACTTTTCAGGACTGCAGAGTTACGGAATTTATACTTTAAACTAGTAGCAAAGGACGAATGAAATGAAACAAAAAATAGGTTAGAAGCTTTTCGGAAATTTCTAACCTGTTTTCTTATGAATTCGTGTTTAAAGGTGAAAAAAGCAATAAAATTGTAAAACAATTGCTGATGCAATCATGTCAGACATGGCTAATGCTTCTGCCTCAATCTGATCAAATACAGCGACATCCTCTTTATAGTCTTTCTGTATCATACTAACGGCCTCTTGCTTTGTTAACTTAAGGTGTTCATAAAACATTTCTTGTAATGAGTCTTTACGTAAATAAGGATTAATACTAGTTAAAAATGCCACAATGTCATCTGCGTTCCGATACCATTCTTTTTCTTTTGTTTCAGCTGTAGCGGCATCTCCTTTATTTGCGGCAGTGACAAGTTCTGCAGCAATGACTAGATGCTCTTTAATCAGTTCTGAGTAGCGATCAGCGATTTTGTCTCCGTAGAATGGACGTAGACAATTACCCAGATCAGTTGCGTTACGCAAAAGACGTTCCTGTACAAAAGGTAAATCGGGTAGACCAAAGACAATACTAATAATAGTCATCCTCGTCCAATTCACATGCTCCATCCAAAGTAATCGATTCATCGCCATAAAATCAGCTTCTTTTTTGCTAATGCACCGGTAATCATTCCATGAAGGTGGCTGATTTAAAAAGTATCGAATAGGCGCAGTATAATAAGTGGATGGACCTTGATAGGCTGCACGCAATGAATTCGGGTAAGCCGTATTTTCATAAGGGTATATAACCTTTCCTCCTTAAATTTTATGTTGTGAAAATAAGCAGAATTATAGGTCTTCCCCTAGAATATTCAATAGGTGAGGGGAGTGTGAAATGATAAGGTAATCGCTATGTGTATTATAGGTATGATTGAATTATGTTGCAGTGAAACGAGGCAAACCTTCCCTACATAGTAAAATTCATGTTGACTTTTTGATGTGAAGCGCATATAATAAATATTGTCCTTCCTACTGGATTGAGTAGGGATTTAGACATGTCTCCATAGCTCAGCTGGATAGAGCAACGGCCTTTAAGTAATAGGAGCCTTTATATGGAAAAGTAACATATAAAGTGGACGACACCGTATCGGTAAACCCTTAACAGATGATGCTGATGGCAATACCGAGGAAACGAGATTAGTCGAAGAGCGGTTAGCAGGTAGATTAGTCGTTGCCTTTTAAAAGGTGAGAGGTTCCGTAGAGACTGAACGTGTCGCACCTGAAATGGTGAAGTTACAGTCCAGACCATCAAACAATGATTGCATTGGTAGTGAAAACTATAGTGGTAAGCTAAGCCGTCGGTCACAGGTTCGAATCCTGTTGGGGACGTATCAAGGTTCAGATAGAACAGGTTTGAACCAATTGAAAAGCGCTTCAAATCCTTATGTTATAAGGATTTGGGGCGTTTTTTCTGTTTTGGAGATTACGTTAGAAAAGGATAGAAAATGAAAAGTTTCTACACAAGAATGGGTTGCAGAAAGCGGTATTTTGTCATGTATTAAACATTAATTTAAAACAATGTAGTAACTTTTAGTTCTAGCTATGATAATAAAAAACTCTAGTGTGTTATTAGATAAAAGTGAATAATGAGATTGCAAATATGTTTTATTAGGGTAAAATTTACATAAAAAGTATTTGGAGGTGTTTTTATGGGGACTTCAAAAAGATCTATAAACGATAGCATTAAAAAAATCTTAAAAGATGTACCTTTTGATACCATTAATTCAAAGTCACCAGAAGTTAGTAAAAAAATTATTACTGAGAAACGTATTGCAAAAGAATTAGGTGATAACAGTGTGTTAGAAAGATGTATAGGAATTGTAGGTGGATACTTCCAAAAAATAAAATTTGAAGGATTTGAGGGTAATAGTTACGAAGAATTAAAGAGAGATAGTGTATCTACTGAAGAATTTATAAATACTATTATCGATGAAATTGATAGTGAAGAGTCAGTTTTACTTGATAAACATTTACTTGAGAAAAGTTTGAAAATGACTTTAACTGATTGTGTTATGAATGACGAGCTAGATGCTGAATATTTAGTTACTAAACTTTTACTGAATGTAGTGAAAAATATTTTAAGTACAGAACTTCACGATACGCTTAAAGATATCTATGGTGAAGTTGAATTTGAACAAATTGATAACATGATAGAGAACCTATCGAAAAAAATCGTACATCAGGAAGTCAATTCAAAAATTAAAGGATATATTTCTAAAGAAGTTTCATATGAAGAAATGATAGATGCAGTAGTTAAATCTACAGAGTCTGCTACTTTCGGTGAATTCTAATGGAAAACTTGACTTTAGAAAACCTACATTGTGATCTTCTAAAGGATTTTTCAATCGATTATGAAAATCAGCCGTCATTAATTATTTTAGATTTAGTGACAGTGATGGGAAGTGTATATTGTCTAGACGTAACTATAACTAAAAGAGCAACAGAACTTGTTATTGATATTCCTGTATTTAATAAGAGCTTATGGGATGCTTTAAAGGTTCAAATTGAACAATTGTTATATTGGGTATCTGAAGAACGATTTACAGTTTTATTCAAAGAAATGAAAAAAGATGATTTAGTATTACCTCCACAGCTTACATTGGCCTTAGATAGTGTAAATAATAGAGCTGTAACTTTATTTTCGGGAGGATTAGACTCCCTGACAGGTGCTTATTTTAATTTTAAACACGATATTGAAAGTGATTATTTAGGCTTTATTAATAAAAATGAAGAGGCAACAAAACAACGACTTTTGAAGAATTTTTATATGGGTAAAATTTCTCCGGTCCCAATAATTAAATTAATCGAAAAACCTATAGAAAAGAAAAATCATTATACTCAGGCAACTAGATCGTTATTATATTTTTCTTTAGCCGTTGCAAATGCATTTTATAATAAATCGAAAAATGTATATTTATATGAAAATGGTGTTCTATCATTAAATCCAAAATTATTCGGAAGGTTTACAACTAAAACTACGCACCCTAAAACAATCTACGAATTTAATAGAATTTTAGAGGCTTTTGATTTAGATATACGAATCGAACATCCGTTTTTATTCAGAACCAAAGCAGAGGCAATTGCCGACATGGATGATGACTTTAAAAGCGTTATTAAAGAGACTTTTACTTGTGGGGCAAGTAGATCTTCAAGTCTCAGAAATCATACAGGGCAATGTGGTGTGTGCATTCCATGTTTGCTAAGAAAAATCTCAATGGCAGCTTATGACAATGAACATTATGATTGTGAGTACTACATTGGCTATGAACTTGAAAATTTCCATCATCCGATTTATGAGCAAGAATATGTATCGAATTTAAATTACTTTGAAACGTATTCAAATTTAATAAAGGCGAATAAAATTTGGCCAGAGTTAAAGCTAAGGAATAGGTACTTTGAACAAGCCGATTATTTAAAGCAGACTTGGGAAATGCTTAATCGATTTACTTATGAATATGAAAGGTATAAAGAGAAATATGGCGCTTATAGACACTCACGTTCATATTGACTTTTATCCGAATCCTCTTGAAATAGCTCAGCAATATGAGTCTCGTAAAATATATACATTGTTTGTAACGAATTTACCGGAATTGTATAAGAAACATTATGAGCAATTTTCAAAGTATAAGTATATTAGGCTTTGTTTAGGATACCATCCACAAATTGTATTAGAGTACGATTTGAATAAGGATCTATTTAGAGAGTGTATTAAAACAACGAATTATATAGGAGAAGTGGGTTTAGATTTTTCATGGAAAGTGTCTCTTAAAGAAAAGCAACTACAAATAGAAGCTTTTAAATTTATAACATCGGAAGAATTTAATAGAGGAAGAATATATTCAATTCATAGCAGGGGAGCCGAGGATGAAGTTTTAGAAATCTTACAAGCTAATGGAGTTAAACATGCAATTTTTCATTGGTATACTGGGAAAATATCTACTCTGATTAAGGCGATTGAATTTGGCTATTACTTTTCTATGAATCCTAAAATGTTGTTGAGTAAAAGTGGGAAAAACATAATCTCTAAAGTACCAAAAGAAAAAATTTTATTTGAAACGGATGGTCCATTTGCAAGGATAAATAAAAAGTCGTTAACGCCTGTTGAAATAGCAGCTTCATATAAAGAGTTTGAGTTGGAGATATTAGATTTCGAGAAGAAAGTATTTAATAATTTTAGAAGACTACTTATTGAAAAAGACTTATAATGTGAAAATTTATTTTCAAAGATAGTAAGAGACTTCGCTAAATAAAGGAGAATTTTATGACATATAATATACCAGAGACAGAAAGTGTTAGACAGTTTATGGGTGAAAGGATTTTGGGAGAATATGTTGATGTAGGATGTTTTATAAACATTCTCGATGAATGTGGATATGATGCTAATGGTTCAAATTTATCTTTAGTAGATTTATATAAAGTAGTGCCTACGGAAATATATAATAAAGCTTTTTTTGAATGTGTATTTTATAATCATTTAAAAAATATATTTGTATATGACATTACAGTTGATAAGGATAAATTTATAGAAGGAATAATTGCTACCATTAAAGATATTAATGACAATACAAGTATGCCTTCTGCACTCAAACCATTTCTAAAAAGTGAAGGGTTTAATTTGCTTTCAATAATGGGTTCGCACAGTAAAATTGGTGATAAGATCGTAATGGCTTTAGATTACAAGGAAGATCCGGAAAAGCAAATTGATATAGTTAGAATTATTTTTTCTCAAGTAGCTCCAACTAAGACTGAAGGGAAAATAGCTCATAGTGTGTGTGGTGTAACTATAGACTTTAAAAATAATAAATGTACTATTGCGATAAAGAATAACACAGATCTTTCTAAAGGAACAGATATAGACTTAATTGAAAAGCTATCGATTACGTTATCTTCTTATAGAGAGTGGGTAATCTCGAAATTATCATTATTAGTAGATTTTAAAATTCATGATGTTGAGAACAAAAGAATGGGAATGTCTGTTTTATGTAAGGAATTAGACGAAAAATTATTATTAGAAGATAGAAGTTTTATTTCAGAAAAAATGAAGTCCAAAGTGGAAAATAATATAACTGAATATTTAGTCAGTTTGAATTCCGATAGAGCTAGAGTAAGTAATGATGAGAAGGAATCATTAATAAATACTACATTATCCTTATTAAATGGGGTTTATGTTAAACAAAAATATCAAGGTAATGAATTACAAAAGAAAGCGAAACAGCTAGGTTTAGAAGGATATCCTACTAAGATACAATATACAAGTTCTAAACTTGACAGAGGCGCTACACAATCTTCAGGTGTAAACGATCCAATTGCTAGTTCAGATATATATCATAGTTTATATAGTAACTTTGTGGATGCAAATTCATTAGAAAAATGGAGTATTGCTTGGTTTACAGATATTGATAAAGAAGATGAAACTGATTTGGATGTCATACAGACTACGATATATGTTAGATTAGGGTATATTCATATAATATTCCTTCCTAAACGACCTTTAAATGAGGAGATAATCAATTATGTTATTAGAAAAATTGGTTACTAAATTAAAAATAGAAGATAAAGAGTTAATAAAATATCTTGACCTTATAGGTAATAATAATAAATTTAGCTTAAAATTATTTAGTAAATTAGATCAAAAAGTTGCAGAAAGCATATTGTCTATATTGATTGCAGAAGATTATATTGAAAAAAATTTAACTTATTATTGCTTTTTGAATTCAGATGTAGTTTATTTAGCTGATTCAGAAACACAAACTTGTGAACTTTGTGATGGTATTATTAATACGAACCAGCATAAAATAAATCAAATATACATCAACAAAACTAAAAACATTTTAATAGAAATTGAAAAGTATAAAAAGAATAGTGTATTAAACATAATAGATGAACGGTATTTTGCAAATGTAAGTAAACTAAAAGAAAGTATAATAAATAAAAAAATAATCCCGTTTTTAGGTGCAGGGGTATCAATTCCTTTGGGATTACCTAACTGGCAAGGAATAATCAAAATTTGTGAAGACGGTTTGGAGGGAAGGGATAAAGAGGAATTCATTAAAAAATTAGATTCAGGAGATATTTTTAATGCAATAGAGATTCTATTAACGAAATCTACTACATACAATGATTCCATTGTAAGAAAAAAAATACAAGATTATATAAAAAACAATCTCAATATCTATGTAGACGAAAAAAAGCATAATATAAAAGATATAATAAAAATTAAGCCGGATTTTTTCATTACTACTAATTATGATGATGCCTTATCGAAAATGAATGATAATAATACTTATCCTTTAGTGATTGATGATATTGATGATGTGCAAAGTTTCTTAGATGCAAGGGAAGGTCAGGTTTTACATCTACATGGGCTATATCACAGAATGAAAACAATGATTATATCAAGAACAAATTACGATTCACTATATTCTGAAGATAAGATAAGGTTTTTAATGGCAAATTTAATATCCTATAAATTTTTATTTATTGGATTTTCTTTTGAGGATCAATATTTTAAAGATTTATTTTCAAGAATCAAAGATTATTTAGGTGGGGAACATTATATCATTTTGTTTGATGCATACGATAGAGATGTTCAGGAACTGAAAGATTTATATAATTTACAAGTTATATCACTTAAAGCTGAAAGTGATACAGGGCTTAATAAGATACAATCTTTAAAAAGATTATTAGAGTACTTAAATGAATAGTTAATGCCTAGAAATTAGGCTTTTCTAAGTAAGTATGTAAGAATACCCGCCGTCTCCCCCATTACGGTTATAAGTGTCATAATTAATAATACTCTAATTATGAATACCTATAATAATGGTGAAACTTGTATTTTAGAGGTTTCATGGTGTGGCTTTAACTTTATATAATCGGTCACTTTCTTCAATGCATAAATGTAGAATAAATATTCATGTATTTTTATTCTACACATTTTCTATATGCCTTAATTAAAAACTTAGTAATACCAAGGCTTCAGAAGAATGTGAAATTCCCTCCTAGGACGTACTAAAAGCATCTTTCATGACCATCGTCATAAAAGATGCTTTTTTATGTTCATAACGCCAATTTTTTCTAATCTTTTTCTAATGTAGCTCTAAGAGTCCGCTCATACTCTTCTTTTATAGTGAAAGTACTAAAAGGTTAGAGGAGTGCTAAAAATGAAAGTTGTAATTGTACCGTCAGGATTTAAAGAATGTATGGATGCTGAAGAGGTGGCTTTGGCGATGGAACGAGGCGTGAGGCGTGTTGATCCCTTAATGGAAGTGGATGTTATTCCGATGATTGATGGAGGAGAAGGGTTTGCGAAGACCATTGTGAATATAAAAGGTGGAACATTGATCGACAAAGAGGTTACTGGGCCAGTAAGTCAAAAAATTAAAAGCTCTTTTGGGATTTTCGAAGAGAATGGCAAACGAACAGCAGTGATTGAAATGGCAGCGGTTGCAGGCTTGAAGCTCGTGCCACAACATCAGCGAAACCCTTTGAAAACAACTACCTACGGGGTAGGGGAGTTGATCATTGCGGCACTTGATGCTGAGGTGGACAATATATTAATTGGCTGTGGAGACTCTGGAACATCCGATGGCGGAGCAGGAATGGCACAGGCATTAGGTGTTCAGTTTTTCGATATGCACCGTCAACTCGTTGTAGTCAACGGTGGAGAAGATCTGATGGAGGTTGCCACGATAAATACAGGAAATATAGATCCACGACTAAAAGAGGTTACGATAGAAGTAGCCTGCAATTGGACGAATGTTTTATGTGGGGAGAAAGGCGTTGCACATGTGTTTGGCCCACAAAAAGGAGCAACTCCAGAGCAGGTGGAACAATTGGCAACGGGATTAGAACATTATGCGACGTTAATTCAAGAAGCGGTCGGGCTGGATGTTTGTTTATTGCCCGGTAGTGGGGCATCAGGTGGGCTTGGCGCAGGACTAGTCGCATTTGCAGGGGCAAAATTATATCCAAGATTCGATATCATCATGAATTATATTAGTATAGAAGAAAAAATTTCAACAGCAGACATTGTATTCACAGCAGAAGGTAGTTTAGATTTTCAAACACCGAATGGTAAAATTCCATCAGAGGTAGCACGTATTGCTAAACAGAATCATGTTCCAGTTATTGCGATTACGGGTACAATTGGAAAAGGCGCGGCCGTTAACTACGACGCGGGAATTGATGCCTTTAGCAGTATTATTCAAAAACCAACTTCCTTAGAAAATGCGATGAAAAAAGCACCGATTTGGATAGAAGAAAGTACCGAGTCCGCTTTTAGGCAAGTTTCAATTGGCTTAGATATTGCAGCAAAAATGTATTATAAGGAAAGTGTGTAAAACAATGAGCACGAGGATGGAGAAATTAAAAGTACAACCTAAATGGATGAATCAATTTTCTAGAAAATCAAAAGCAATCATCGGTGTACATATCCTATTATTAATCGTAATCATATCAATCAATGACTTGGACTACTCAGCAAAAATATCGTTATTTGCGTTCTTATCTGCAATGATTTTATGGGTAACAACGAAAATTCCAGCCGGATATGTGGCGCTGTCACTCATCGTGTTTATTATCATTATGAAGGCAGAAGGACCAGAGCTGTTATACCATTCATTATCTGAGGAAGTTGTTTGGCTAATGGTAGGTTCTTTTATCATTGGTGAGGCCGTCAAGCAGTCTGGATTGGCTAGGCGTTTAACTCTCTCAATCTTACGGAAGTCTAATCGTAAAAATAATGTACTATTGAGCATGAGCACGGTATTATTTACATCGGCTTTTTTTGTCCCATCTACTTCTGGAAGAGCAGCTATAGCTATGCCGATTATCAATCAGCTCGGTCAGAAATTTTCAGCAAATGAAAAAAGTGTGCTTGCTATTTTAGCACCTGTGATTATTTTAATGAGTACCTCTGCGACATTAATCGGCGCAGGTTCGCATCTAATTGGCGTCAGTTTATTAGAAAGTACGGTCGGTGATTCGATCTCTTATATCCAATGGTTCGTCTGGGGAGCCCCATTCGCTATTGTCATTACGCTTATTTCTTATGCCGTCATAAAATGGATGTTATGGCCGAAAGATGGCATGAGACAAATAGAAAACATACAAACGGAAGAGCAAGCTATGCAGAATAAAAAAATGAATAGCGAAGAAAAAAAGACATTGGTGTTACTCATCATGTTGATCGTAGGTTGGATGACAGAAAGTATACATGGCTATGATATAGCATTTATCACGATGTTGGGTGCAATTATCGTCATGCTCCCACACTACGGAATTCTCAACTGGAAAACGGGCATGAAGTCCGTATCGTGGAATTTAATTGTATTTATTGCAGCAGCGACTGCTCTAGGAAGAGTGTTAGTAGATACAGGTGTCGTTGCGTGGATTGAAAAAGAGATGCTGAGTGTATTGCAGTTGTTTGTCCATGCACCGGAGTGGCTTATTGTTTTTATCATCTTGCTTGTAACGGTCACAAGCCATTTATATATTACATCACATACAACACGCGCCATTGTTTTTATCCCTAGTTTACTATTATTTAGCGAAACAATAGGGATTGACCCTACAACAGTTGTCTTTTTAAGCTTAATAGGCATGAACTATTGTGTGACCGTCCCTGTCAGCTCGAAAGCGTTGTTGCTTTTTTATGAAGAAGGAGAAATTTCGTATGACGCAAAAAAACTCATCAAAATTAGCACGCTATTAATGCCACTTTATATATTTGTCATGATGTTGTTCTATTTCACGTATTGGCATTGGACGGGGATGCAATTGTAAGGAGAATCACATAAATGATTGAAACCTCAGCCTATACGAAATAGATTGAGATCTGCTTTGTATTGCTTTTTGAATAATATTTTGCACCAGCAAAGTTCCTATGAAAGAAGTGTATTCGAATTATACTCGAATACGCTTCTTTTTGTTTTGAAAAAATATATAAGTTAAACATAGACTCAGGTGTGTTGATTATCAAAATATTTTCTGTATACAAGCATGTCTCTTTAGCAAAAAACGTAATCAAAAATGACTTGCCAGTTGATTGAAGCGGAATCGGCGAGACTCCTACGGGAATAGCAATAAAGGAACGAAGGCTAAAACCGTCACGTCCTGTGACAACGCCTTCGTGACCAACGTCGTGTTGGCCTGAAGACCCCGCAGGAAATTTATTTGCGACGAAAGCGCAGCGACAGGAGCACCGAGGGACGAGCGACGAGGAGGCTGAGGCCATGCCCGTGGAAAGCGAGCCGAATGGAGCGGAAATCAACGTTTCATAAGATTCCATTAACAATAAAAGGCACATCAACACACTTGAAAAATTACACCTTAAATTATTGGTTTTAATATAACAATTAAGGAAATAAAAGCATAAAAGTGTAGGTTATCTTATAATGTTATTTGGATGTTAAAGGAAAGGGTGGGTTTATTTGAGTAAAAAGATTTTAATTATTGAAGACGAAAAAGATATTGCAAACATAGTAAAAGACTATTTGATTGTGTATCAGTTGACACCAATTGTTGCAGGTACGGGGAAAGAGGCTACTCAGTTATTTAGAGAAGAAAATCCAGATTTCATTATTTTAGATTTAACGCTACCAGACTGTGACGGTATCGAATTATGTCGTCAATTACGTGAAAATAGTAATGTGCCCATTCTTATTTTAAGTGCTAGAAGTAGCGATACTGATAAAGTTTTAGGGCTAGGCTTTGGTGCAGATGATTACATGACCAAACCGTTCTCTTTAAGTGAACTTGTTGCACGAATTAATGCACATCTACGTAAACAAGATCGCTTGTTACAGCAGCAAGAAGACCAACATGACATTATTCAAGTGGACAAGATGAAAATCAATAAACTTGAATACACGTTTACACGAGATGAAGAAATGATTCAGTTATCCGGTAAAGAATTTGATTTATTATATTTTTTAATTAAACACCCTAATCAAGTATTTTCGAAACGTCAGTTATTAGATGCTATTTGGGGGTTCGAAGTATATGGCGATGAAAATACCATTACAGTTTATATGAGAAGGTTACGTGAAAAAATTGAAACAAATCCATCCAACCCAGTATATTTACAGACGGTATGGGGTGTAGGATATAAGTTCTGTACTAAACACAACTAAATGAGGAGCGATAAATATACATGTATTTAAAAGAATGGACAAAAAAGTGGATTTTAGTAACCATTTCTACATTCTTGATAATTATTGTCTGTTTCTTTTACATGATTGTCAATGATGCCAATAGAGAAGAACCTGAAACCGCTGTTGTCATTAATCAAATTCGCCTAACGATAAACGACTTATTAGTTTACATAGAACAACATTTTAATGAGCTAGAACAAAGTGTTGATATACAGCACGTACTTCAGGCAATGAGCATCGATAAAAAAGTAGATGTTTTAGTTGTACAACTTGATGGAAAAGTCCTTTATAACTCGTCCGGTGAGGAAATACCTGATTATATAAATAATAAGCTAGATCTTCATTATGATTTGTATACTGCCAAAAGGGAACCGAATCTATTTAAAATTTCTTTTCCCGTTGTTCATCCTGAAACTAATCATCAAGTGGGGAATGCGATCTTTACATTCGATTGGGATGTACTCTTCGCTAAAGAAGAGCAGAGTCCTTTTAATTTAGTGATACTATGTATGATTGGCTCCCTTTCAATCATATTATTGTCCTTATTTGTCCTTATTTTTTATAAAGTAAAAAAATCGGTATTAGTGCCGTTAAATCACTTGAAACATAGTGCGGAAGAAATTGTTAAAGGAAATTATGATAAAAAAAGTGACTTTCATACGTTAGATGAGATTGGCAATCTGTATGCAGTTTTTGAACAAATGCGAATAGAAATTTTAACGCTTGATCAACAACGTAATGAACAAGAACAAAATTATAAAAAGTTGGTTTCTAATATCTCTCATGATATTAAAACGCCTCTTACAACGATTAGAGCTTATTTAGATGCTGTGGCTGATGGTATTTATAATGATTCAGAAACTTTTAAGACATATGTTCAAACGATGCAAGCCAATACAGAAAAAATGTCGAGATTGCTAAATGATTTATTTGCTCATTCATTAAATGAGTTAGGCCATATTCCTGTCAATTTGAAAGAGCAGTATAGCAGCAAAATACTTACTAAAATTATTGAACCCCTAAATCACTATGTACAAACGAAAGGGGTTCAGTTTATAGCACCTACACATATACCTAATGTCCTTTTAAAAGTCGATGAGTATCGGTTGGAGCAAGTCATTTCAAATCTCATTTCAAATGCATTAAAACACACCTCATTTGAAGATGCCATTACGGTCTCTATTAAAGTGGATGAACAAATGCTGAAGATCGAAGTGATTGATACGGGACAAGGCATGTTGCCACAGGATATGCCCTTTATATTCGAGCGTTACTTCAGAGGTAGCCAACAAGTAGAGAGACCTCTTACTGAAAATGATGGGGCAGGTCTCGGATTATCCATTTGTAAACAGATTATGGAAGCACATAATGGGTCTATCTCATTCAAAAGTAGGCAGAATGAAGGGACAACTTTTACTCTCTCACTTCCGATTAGTTAAAAATGCTGTAATAATTTATTAATATTTCAATAAGGTGGTCGTAATAAATAGCCCTTACACTATAGAAAATGATGCAGAGAGGGTGACCTAGTATGGAGAAAGAAGTTCTTATTCGTGCCAAAAATTTATGCAAGACTTATGCGACGGGAAATGAACAATACCATGCCATTAAAAATATTGATGTTGAAATTTACAAAGGTGATTTCACCGTAATCATGGGGAATTCAGGATCAGGTAAATCGACGCTTCTTTATCTTTTAAGTGGGCTAGATACGATAACAGCTGGAGAAGTTTATTTTCAAGGAGCGAGATTGGATAAATTGAAAGAAAAAGAATTAGCCGAATTACGTGCTAAAAAAATAGGTTATATTTATCAGAATAATAATCTTATACCTGACTTAACATTACTTGAAAATGTAGCGCTCCCAGGTTATATTGCTAAAACAGCTAAACAGTTAGTTCTTCCAAAAGCAGCATCTCTTCTAAAAGCAATGTCATTAGAGGAGCAATTAAACCGATTACCTTCTCAAACCTCGGGAGGTCAGCAACAAAGAGCAGCAATTGCTAGATCGTTAGTAAATGATCCTGAAGTCATTTTTGCAGATGAACCGACAGGCAGTTTAAATTATGATCAAGGTGTGGCAGTATTAGATATTTTGACAAATTTAAATAGAAATGGTCAGTCTATTATTATGATTACGCACGATATAAAAGCGGCTTGTCGAGCAGATAGACTCATTATGATAAAAGATGGAAAAATTGAAGGTATCATAAATTTCGATCAATTAGAGGAAACAAATCTACAGGATCGCGAAAATATTATCTTTTCTTATATTTCGGGGAAGGAGTAGTCTATGAATGCCATTACTACACTTTGTCTCGCACAATTAAGAAAAAGAAAAATACAAAATGGATTAATCGTTACACTCATCATGTTATCCACTTTACTTGTAGCTACATCAATAACCATGCTGATGAATACAAACAATATGTTTGAAAAAGTTCATCGAGAGTCAAATGGTGCGCATCAAATTTTGACAATGAGTGGGGAAATTCATAATCCTGCACTCGTGCAGAACTGGTGGCAACAACAAACTGGCGTTACAGTTTCGGAACTGATACCTTATAGAAATTTATCGCGGATAAAATTTAATGAAAAAGAGATATCAAACCTTTATCTCTTTATGATGAATACACCTAAGAAGCCGATTCTTATTGATCAATTGATTTTTGCAGAGGGAGAAAAGACGCTTTATCCTGAAGTAGGGAGTATTTGGATTCCAACTTCCCTAGCTATTACGGCAGGTATATCAATAGGGGACATGTTAGAATTTCAAACAAGTGAGAAGAGTTTTAAACTAGTTGTGTCATCCATTGTAGTAGATATTCCATATGGTGGTCCGTTTACAACCAATGCACGTATTTGGATGAATGAGCAGGATTACACGGAACAATTTCAAATGATGATAGGAACAGATCAATATATGATGGGGCTCCGATTTGATGACTATACAAAAAATCAAAGTTTTTGGTTGGAATTCGAGGAATATTTCAAAAGCCCATTCCTTGAAACAAAAATGGAATATGAACAAATCGCTTCATTCTATTTAATTATTAATAAAATTATTGGATTACTAATAATAGCGCTAGGCATTGCTATGTTAATTATTTCATTATTTATTATTGGTTTTAGTATTTCTGATGCCATATTAGCAGATTACAAAAATATTGGGGTCATAAAATCACTAGGGCTTACATCTAAAGGAATAATACTAACATACATTTTGCAGTACGGCATATTATCTATTTTTTCAATCATCCCTGGATTATTAATGAGTGATGTGTTAGCGCGCGTCATCATTGAGATCTCATTATCTTTTTTGAAAACGGGTGATAATTTAGATATTGTACAAAATTTTGGTAATGATTTACTAATAGGCTTAGCTATATTAACAGCTGTCCTTCTCACTGCTTTTGTGTATTCAAACAAAGCGCGTCAGGTGGAGCCTGTTCAAGCAATTAAGTATGGAATGTCTGAACAATCTAATAGTAAGTTAAATAAACGTATAAATGGCTCTAATCGAATGTTACGTTTTATACAGCTACCAATCCAACTACAAATCGGTATGAAAATACTCACAAACAATATGAAAAGTTCTATACTTGTTGTTATGCTTTCATCCATCACTGCTGCTATTTTAGTATTTAGTTCTGTCGTTCTAAATAGCTTTGTTTCCATTAAACAAACGGCGCCTTCATGGGGCTATGATTCAGCAGATATTGTAGTAACAGTACTCAATGAGGCAGCCTTCTCAAAGGAAAGCTTTGAAAAGCATTTACTTTTTGATGGAAGAATTAAGAATTATGCTTGGACAAATTATTTTACTGGAGTTATTCCAAGGGAGGAAGCCTTACCATTAACGATTAGTGTTGATGCAATTGAAGATAGTTTCGATGATGTAGGATACGAAACCATTATAGGACGTAATCCTTCAAATATGAATGAGATTGCAATTGGTGTAAATGTAGCAAGGGCATTAAATAAAGATCTAGGCGATAGTATAGATATCTATATAGAAGGGAATCGGCATAGCCTTATTATTACGGGTATATATCAATCGATAGCGAATATGTCTAACTCTGCTAGAATAACAGCTAAAGTAATCAATGAACAAAGAGCTGAACATAAAGACCCGGTAGGAGTTTTAATTAACGTACACAACAAAAATCAAATAGAGCAAGTTGTGAGTTCTTTTAATAAGGAATTTAAGCAGTCTATTTCAGTTGTGACCCAGCAAACACTATTGGACACAGTATTTAAAGAAGTAATCACTGTGTTAATGGTTCCGTTAGTTATTATAGGGGCGCTATTTATCATGTTTATGAGTATCATTATTTTTAGCATTTCTCGCATTAATGTTAGAAAATTAAGTAGTGTTTACGGTATTTACAAATCGATTGGGATGACATCAATGAATATAAGATTGTCTATTACTTTAGGTGTTTTCATGATATCAATACTCGGTTCTATACTTGGTATCTTCATAGGAACAAAGATAATCCCTTTAATGCTAAAGAATACGATTATGGAATATGGTTTATTAACGCTGCCGCTTGTCATCAATTGGCCATTCACGATTATAATAGCGTGCATAAGTATGATCGTGGCCACTATTAGCTGCTGGTTAGCAACAAAAGTGATTGCTAAAACTTCACCTCGCATATTGCTTAATGAATAGATGAATTAATGAAAATTACAGATTGGTTATTTTTTATGTGTACCAATGAATTGTTCAATGGACGCTTCTTCTTAAATAATGCTCTATAGTGTTTACTTCCCCATACAAAAACTGCATCTCCACTGTTAGTGTTTACCTAACAATAGAGATGCAGTTTACATGTATAAGAAGAGTTTTCTCCCGTAAATCCGATAACCAATCATTTTGGATAAAGGAATGCCCTTCTAAAACAGCTCCTTCAAACTACAAACAATACCCAATAAAATTAAATACCACAATAGACATGAGCGCAAAATAGACGCAAATGACAATAGCAGCGCCCATCAGCATGGGAATCATTATTGGCGCATTTTTGAAAAAGCTCACTAATAGTAAGACGATGAACACCGCGGTTAAAACGAAGAATAACAAACCAAACCAATTCATTTGCAAGTGACCTGTCATCCCTAATTCAAGTGGTGCTGTATAAACGAATTGGAATAGGCTGGATACGGTTTCCTCTGTTAAAAATTCGATCGGTGGTTCTTGTTGGCTGAATATCGCCGTTATGCCGAATATGGCTAATAAAAGGATCGATTCAAGTTTTGCCCAGCGAATCGGATTGAAGCCAGGCTTCGATAACTTCAGTTTAATAAGTAACCCGTTAATTAAAACATAAAACACAAGGGGAACTAATAGCAGATGCTTAATGAGTAAGCCTTGCCCATAATTCGTTGACCATCCTGTTATATAATCAGGAACTAGTATATCAGTCAGAAATATCCCGCTGAGCGCTGTTGCTCCAAATGCTGTCATGGCAGTGGGGGAGAACCATTGTAAAAATTGTGTCCAGTTCTTTGTATCGACTGAGAACCAACTAATCACAAATACCGCTCCGACCCACACACTGACCGCAACAAAGTGGATGAAGTCAAAAATGAACCCTAATAACGGCTCTGTCGAACTTGCGTGACTTGCCCAGGCGACAGCAGCTATTAAAAGTAGCACTTGCAATGCGCCGAATATAGATAAGCCTACTGAAAGCCGTTTATTGAAAACCTTCAGATAAATCATCAGCACAACAGAAAGTAATACTGTGATGTCCCATGAAAAACCGATTTTATACGAAACTAAAACGTTAGCTAAGCTTGTAAAGAACCCGAAATGGGGTTGTAAAATAAGCACAACTTGCAAAATCGGCATAAACGTAAGTAGTGGAATGGCCATTGCACATACAACTAACCATTTACGTTGAATGTGGACAGTTGGTTTATAGTTTTCTGGAATTGCTTGTACAATAAATGCCCCTAACAATAGCGCAAAACAAAAGTATAACAGTGCTTGACTGAGTATTAATAATAATGTCATCGTTTATTTTTTTCTTTTTAATAAAAGAATAGCACTCGCTATAATAATAGCGGCTAAAAGACCTAATCCTATAAATAGCGTGTTAGAGGACTGTGCTTTTTCTGTAGACTCATTTGCTGCTGCTGTTTGTTCTGAAACCTCTTCTGTTGCTTCCTCAGTTTGTGTTTCTTCTATTGAAGTAGTAGCTTCTTCCTCTGTTGTTTGTGGCACATTTACGGTAAATGAAAATTCACCTGTTAGCGGATGACCGTCTTCACTAATTGTAGTCCAAGCCACTGTATACTGGTCGTTTTCTAAAGGCTGAGCAAGTGTACCTGTTAAAACGCCATTTTCTATAGAAAATGTTTCAACTTCGATGTTTTGTCCTTCAGAAGATGTGATGTCAAAGGAACTGCCTTCCTCAATTTGTCCCTCATAAGTTAAAGAGATGCTGGAGAGCTCTGTCGTTACTTCTGATCCATTTTCTGGATTTGTGCTGTGTAAATGTGTATGCGCATCAACACTTGGTGCACTTACAAAAATTGCTAGGAATAAAGCCGCTAAAGATGTTTTTTTCAAAACAAAATCCTCCCTTTTCAAAAGAAAATATCATAAATTTATCAACGCTTATTGTATAGGATAAATGTGAAATTTAAATGAGATATAGCTTGAGAAGTTACATATTTCTTTCTTAGAATGTGAACATTATGTGAAAATTATAGGTTTTTATATAAGTCGAATCTACTGTTTGAATAACACGGTACATTTGTTTGCGCATTCCTTTACTAATCAACAACTTGAAAAAAATAATACACTTGAATGGTTTTGTATGTATTTTTCAGGAAATTATCATTTTCCCTAGATAAAATGACGTGTATAGAAGGGAGTGGATGAAGTGAATTTTAAAAAATTCGGATTAACTTCAACGATTGTTATATTAGTATGGGCCCTTGCAAATGGAGGCATTGTCAAGGCGGATGATGATGACTACTACGATGATGATGACTATGAGGAATATGAATATGATGACGATGACGACTACGATGATGATGACTATGAGGAATATGAATATGATGACGATGACGACTACGATGAAGAGTATGAATATTACAATGACCAAACAGATGTAATAACAAATATGAATACATGGCATATTTGGACAAGAACGACCGTCGTTAATAAAGGGGAATTACCTTTTCACGAAACGAAATTAGTTCAATTCAAGCTAGAAAATGAGAGTGATGCCTTGTCACTTTATGTGATTCCTTTAGATGGAGAATTATTTGTTCCAGGCAAAGCAATTGCTGAAATGTTAGGTGCTGAGGCAACACTTTATAATACAAGCGAAATATTAGAAGTAACTACTGGGAATACGGAATTACTATTTCGTGCCGGGACAAATGTGGTTTATGATAACAAACTAAAATCACCTATGCCAGCTACTGCTTTTTATATGAATGATCATGTATATATACCGATTAGTGTTATTACCAATGGGTTAGGGTATGTAGCAGAATGGCAAGAAGAGAGTGACACCGTTGTATGTAAGTCGTTAACAATGTAAAAAAACGGGGAGGGGATACAATGAAAGATCAAAAGAAATCAAAATGGATATTAGGTACATCCGGTGTAGTATTATCCGCAGTACTCTTAACTCAATTCAATAATGACGTACAATCTGAATCTACAATCACGGCGCTAAATTTGGCAAATGAACAAACAGAAAACATGTCAGCGCGTGAAAAAGAACTTGCTCAATTGGATTGGACCAATTTTGAGATTGTTGGAGTGAACCAACCGCAACCGGATCGTATGCAAGTGGACCGAAGAACGAGAAGATCTTAAATTTTTAAAGTGAGATGAAGAAGCTTGGATACTCTTTCATTAAACATAATGAATACAAACTTTTATATCGAAATTTCTGGACAGCGCAACGTAAATTGGCAAGAAAAAGTGGAGCAATGGTTATGTTATGTTGCGAAAGAATGGTCTAGGTTCGAGCAAAATAATGAGCTAGATACGTTAAATCAATTAAAAATAGGGGAAACATTGCAGCTTTCGGCTGATTTATATGATTGTTTAAAACTAGCAGATGAGTATTACATGTTAACAAATCAATTATTTTCCCCGTATTTAAAGTACGATTTAGAACGACATGGATACAATCAATCATTTCCTTTTAAAGAAGCAACAAGGACGTCCATACAAATAGATCAGACAGACGGTAAACCATTGCTGTTTTTAAATGGTCAGCGCGTTTTGAAAATGGATGACCGACAAGTTGACCTAGGTGGGTTTGCAAAAGGATATGTCGTTGAAAAAATAGCACAGTGGCTGCAACAGGAAGTGGCCCCTGAATACGGCATTGTTGATGGTGGGGGAGATATGAAAATGTGGTCATCAGGAGAAAAAGTATGGACCATTGGAATCGCTCATCCATCTAAAAATAACGAAGAGATGCACTATATCAAAATGAAAAACGGTGCCATTGCCACGTCAAATCGAGTGTTTAGAAGTTGGAGACAAGACGGAAAGGCAAAACATCACTTATTAAATGGACAAACGGGAGAGGTCATCGATAGTGCTATACTCCAAACAACGGTGGTGACAAATTCATTATGTGTAGCTGAAGTGGCAACGAAACTGTGTTTTTTACTACATGAAGCAGATTTTCAACAGTGGTTTGATAAACATAAGCTTCCGTGTGCTTGCTTTATAGTAAAAGAAGATGGAAGCAGCTATTGGCTGAAAGGAGGCGAAAAAATAGATGTTTCTTAGTACGTGGGAATGGATTCGATTATTAGGGTTTTTAGCGTATTTTTATTTCACTGTTTCACTTATTTTTGGTTTATTAAGAAAAACGCCGGCGATCCAATCCAATAAAAACTTGTATTTTCAATTGCATCAAAATGCAGGATGGATGGGGTTTATAGCTGTTATTGCACATATGCTTTTATTAATCATTGATCAATACGAGCCTTATCAAATTGCAGAAATCTTAATACCGTTTTTATCGGACTATCATGCCATATTTTCTGGATTTGGAACAATCGCCTTTTATTTATTTTTAATCGTCTTTGTAACCTCCGATCTTTTGATTCGAAAAATGGATTTTTCCATCTGGAAGAAGGTGCATATGCTTGTTTTACCCGCTTGGATATTATCCTTGATGCATGGACTATTCATCGGAACAGATTCTAAAAATACGGTTGTCCTGCTTTTTTATGGCGCGACAGTAACAATTGTTGCCATCACGCTCCTTATACGAGTGATTAGTGAAGAGTATAAGAAAAAGGAAAAACTTCAACAAAAGAACGAGATGGCAACGAAAGCTGTAACTGAATAATGATAAACTTCCAAGGTGTTGTATTTTATGAACTATAACGTAATCAATGTTCTACATGGCATCTTTCGTGCAGAAGGAAGGCGTTACCTATTCAATAATTGAACAGGTAACGCCATTTTTAGTGTTTGATGGAAGGGAATAGAGTGCAAAATGTTGTCCCTTTTCCTAACTCACTTTGTACTTGTATCATGCCGCCGTGTTCTTTCACAATTGCTTCTGCAATAGACAGTCCTAGCCCTGTACCGTCTCTTTTTCGCGCAGCGTCACTACGGAAAAATCGGTCAAAAATAAGAGGAAGTTCGTCCTTAGCAATACCAATCCCTGTATCTTCAACAACTATTTTGATTTTCTCATCTGTTTGTGAAAGCTTTAGAGAGATAGAGCCATGCGGTGTATATTGTACGGCATTTTCTAAAAGTATATAAATTAGCTCAATGATTTTTTTCGGATCTCCAATCAATTGGACATCCTTTTCAATGTCTGTTTGGAAAACAATTTCTTCTCGTAATGTTCGTTGAAACTTCTCGCTAATGCTTCCTAGTAAATCTGTCAGGGAGAATCTTTCTTTTTTTACTTCTAAACGATTTTGGTCATGTCGTGCTAAAAATAATAGTTTTTCTAGTAGTTCTTTCATTAGTTCAGCTTCATCTTTTAAATCTTGAATTAATTCTTTGCCAAAATCACTTACATTTTTGGATTCATCAGCTGCCAAAATATCAAGAGAGCTATAAAAAACACTGAGTGGCGTTCGTAATTCATGAGAAGCATCCGAAACGAAATTCTTTTGTTTTTCAAGCGCGTTTTCAATCGGAACCATTGCTTTTCCGGCCATATAATAACTTAAAAAGCCAATAAATAAAGTAAAAATAATCACTAACACAACAAATAGCAAAAGCATCTTTTGAAAAAAATGATATTGCGATGTGGTAGATTTCCCTAAAACAATATAGCCAAGTAACTCCTCGTCAAAGTGTATCGGTTTGGATAAGAGAAGAAAATGTTCGTCATGCCAATGTAATCTCTTTACGAAACTTTCAGATGTATCTTCCACTGAATAGATACTTTCGATTTCTTTGTATAAACCTTTATAAGTTTCATCGCCGTGAACTAACCTTTGCTCTTTTGTATAAATATAATAAAAATACATGCGATTTGGATTAAATTCTAGTTTTCGGTCTTGATCATACATATGCTCAAAAAAGTCATGGTATTGTTCAGTATAATAGGTTTCAAGCTCTTCTATTTGCTGATGATCCATGAGTTGAACAAGTGAAAAATAAAGAATGACAAGAAAAACGAAGAAAAAGCCTAAAAAACAAGTGGAGTAAAATACAGTTAATTTTTTTCGTGTTTTCTTAAACATAGGTCTCTCTCACTCTGTAGCCGATGCCTCTAATATTTTCAATGATTGATTTTGGTCGCCCATCATCAATTTTTTTACGAACGAGCTTTACTAATGCATCGAGGTTATTGTTCGTTATTTCATAATCAAATCCCCATACATGAGCGTAAATTTGCTCTCGTGTTAGCACGATTCCTTTGTTGACAAAAAGATATTCTAATAAAAGAAATTCATTTTTGGTTAATACGATTTCATCCTGATCTTTAAAAAGTGTCCTTGCATTTACATCGAGTGTTAAATCATCAATTTGAATGAATTGATTAACCGGTTTATCTTTTCTTCTTAAAACAGCACGGATTCTAGCTAAAAGCTCTTCCATCTTGAATGGTTTCACGACATAATCGTCAGCCCCTGCATCTAATCCTTGAATAATGTCTGAACTATCATCTTTTGCTGTTAACATTAAAATGCCACCTGAATAGCCGTTCTTTCGAGCTGCCTTACATACGTCAATACCACTTATTTCCGGCATCATCCAATCTAAAATGACAAGATCGTATTGGTCAACATGTATGTATTCTAATGCATCCTGACCATTATCGACCGCATCCACTTGGTGAAATTCTTTTTGGATAATGTGCACAATATTTTTTCTTAAACGATCATCATCTTCTGCAATTAATATTCTCAATATACTCCCACCTTTACTTCGTGATTCATATCAACATTTTATGAAAATAACTTATAATGAGTAAAATTTAAAACATATATTACCATTTGGGCAGCCGTTGCTTTCCGCTCCGGCACTCGCTTTCCACGGGCGAGATCAAGCCTCCTCGTCGCTCATCCTTCGCTCCTGCGGGGTCTTGATTGTCTCGCTTTTCCCGTAGGAGTCTCGTGCCTCCGCTACAAGTAACTATTGTTGAATACAATAATTAGTTGCTAAAAATAAAGAAAGATTCTCATTTATTACGGTAGAGGCTGGGCGATTATACTTGCAAATAGAAAGAAATTGATTTCTTTTAAAGAAGAGAATTGTTTTTCTAGCATATCGAGAAGTATTCACTTTTGCCGTAGCGCGCCATAGCCACAGGAGCCGGAACAGGAGATCCAAACAGGCCGCGCCTGTTTTAGCTCCTGTGTAGGCTGTGGCACAGCGCGGAGGCTACGATATCAATTTCTTTTAATATCTCTTACTATTTACCTGGTATTTTTAGGATTTATTTTTGCTTATTATAAAGAAATAATATGAAATTAACCTGAAAAATAGCATCGTGAGATCAATATCTCTACTGTCTATTCTACTCTAGAAAAAAATTTTTTAACTCCATTTTCCAAAAGTAATAAATAAAGTATCGTTTTTTCAGACATATTTCATATTGATTGGTTACGCTAAAGTGGACAATCGATATGAAAAGGAGCTTTTTTATGAGATATTTGAAAATACTATGCATTGCATTGACATTTATTTTTTCAATTCCGTATGGAACGACTGTATTTGCTGATGACGATTTCGAAGAGCACTATGAATATGGCGATGGGCATGGTGACAGAGAAGAACACGAAGATGAGCGTTATGAGGATATAGGGGAGCTGATTGGCTGGAGTGCATTAGTGACAATCGGTGCTGCGGGGCTAATATTTCCGATTAGAAGAATCATGAAGTCCGTAATCACTACATTTCCACAATCTAAGCAGCTTTATATATCCACTACAAAGTTTTTAGGTAAATACCATATACTGATTGGAATAGCTGCCCTAGTGCTAAGTATATGTCATGGAGTGCTGATGTACTTGCACGAAGGGGAATTGGAGAGCGAAGGCATTACTGGGTTAGGAGCCGTTATACTCATGGTCATCGCTGCTATCATGGGGGCGGTTTTATTTAAAAATAAAAAAGTTAAAAGTCTTCGAACAACGCATACAATGTTAGTGACTTTCGGCGTTGTTATCGTACTTTTTCATATTTTCCTTTCCTAATGGAGTGAAATAGTAAGACCTCCTATTTGATTCAGCAGTTTAGTTAATACGCTTTCAGCAAATACAATCATTTGACTTTCTCTTCTACACTCCTTTATAAAAAGGTAAAGGGTATTTATGGGGGGAATGGGATAATGTATAAAACGTTTTGTCGGACATACCAGCACACATTAAAGTTGGCATCAAAATGGATGAACTATCGATTACCCGAAGTAGTAGAAGGGGAAAATAGTGTATTAAAGTTACCTGAGCTTATACGAAAGCAAGGGATACATCACGTGTTAATTGTAACGGATCAAGGGATTACAGCGCTTGGTTTGATGCAGCCGTTATTAGAAGGGCTTCATGCACAGCAAATTCGGTATGCCATATACGATCAAACGGTACCTAATCCGACCATTACAAACATTGAAGAAGCATATGAACTGTATAAGCAAAGTCACTGTGAAGGAATACTGGCATTTGGTGGTGGGTCACCGATGGATTGTGCAAAAGGGGTTGCGGCCCGTGTTGCACGTCCCAATTTGACTATTTCACAAATGAAAGGCTTACTTAAAATTCGAAAAGAAATGCCGCCATTTTTTGCGATTCCGACAACAGCTGGTACAGGTAGTGAAGCAACGGTGGCAGCGGTTGTATCCAACAGTGAGACACATGAAAAGTATGCATTAATGGACCCAGTATTAATTCCGCATGTGGCCGTGCTGGATCCATTATTAACGGTAAAGCTCCCACCATTTATTACAGCGACAACGGGCATGGATGCATTAACACATGCCGTCGAGGCGTATATAGGCTTAAGCAATACGGAGGAGACGCGTCGATATAGTCGTGAAGCGGTGACGCTTATTTTTGACAATTTATATACAGCGTATAGCGATGGAGAAAATATGGAAGCACGTAAAAACATGCAAAAAGCGTCCTACTTAGCAGGTGTTGCATTTACCCGTGCTTATGTGGGGAATGTCCATGCCATTGCGCATACACTGGGTGGGTTTTACGGTGTTCCACATGGCTTAGCGAATGCCGTGTTATTACCGTACTTACTTGAATTTTATGGTGAGACGGTGCATAAACCGTTAGCCGAGCTGGCAGATGTCATCGGCATCGGGGCATCTTATCAGTCATCAGCTCAAAAATCGGTGGCATTTATCGAAGCAATTAAACAACTAAATCGAGATATGCACATTCCAGACAAAATCGAAGGCATTGTAAACCGTGATATCCCTTTAATGGTGGAGCGTGCGTTAAAAGAAGCAAACCCACTATATCCTGTGCCTAAAATTATGAATAAAGATGAGATGTTTTATATATATCAAATCATTCAGCCTTAAATAAAATATTTGTGAATTTACTTATTTGTAAGTTATTAACTTATAATGAGCAAATCCCAAAATATATTCCCATTTGAGTAACCGTTGCTTTCCGCTCCGGCACTCGCTTTCCACGGGCGAGATCAAGCCTCCTCGTCGCTCATGCTACGGTGCTCCTGTCGCTGCGCTTTCGTCGCAAATAAATTTCCTGCGGGGTCTTGAGGCCAACATGATGTTGGTCATGAAGACGTTGTCACAGGACGTGACGGTTTTAGTCTTCGTTCCTTTCTCGCTTTTCCCGTAGGAAGCTTTGCTCTGTAGCGAAAGGCGTATGCCGTCAGCTACACTCTCGTGCCTGCGCTACAAGCAACTATTGTTCAATAAAAATGGGTTGCTAAAAATAAAGAAAGATTCTCATTCTTTACGGTAGAGGCTGGGTAATTATACTTGGAAATAGAAAGAAAATGATTTCTTTTATAGAAGATAAATCTTTTTCTAGCATATCGAGAAGTATTCACTTTTGCCGTAGCGCGCCATAGCCACAGGAGCCAAGATTCTCTTTGCGACGAAAGTGCAACGTCAGGAGCAGGAACAAGGCCACGCCTGTTTTAGCTCCTGTGTAGGCTGTGGCAAAGCGAGGAGGCTATGATCATACCTTTACTATTTAACTGGTATTTTTAGGATGCTTTTTTGCTCATTACGAGTTATTAAAATAAACTGCTAGTCAATGTAATTATTTTAACCCGCCTATCCATTGTTAGAACCTCTCTAACATTATGATATGCGGGTTAAAGGCTTACTTTTTGGCTAGCTGTTGTCTATTAATACAGCTGCCTTTCGATATCGGCGGCAGCTTTCTTGATTTGATCGATTAATTGTTGTTCACTATAATCGTTGTACCGGACTTCCGGAATAACGATTGTAATAGAAGCTAAAATATGATGCGAGGCGTTTAAAATAGGGGCGGTTACGGAACACGCACCACGTACGCGTTCGCCTCGACTTTTAGCATAGCGTTGCTGTCGAATGTCCTCTAGCTCTTGCAAAAGCTGTTCCTTTGATAACACGGTCTCATGCGTAATAGGCTCCAGTGTGATATTGTCAACGTATTGTTCTACATTAGGCATAAACGCTAACAATGTTTTCGACGAGGCCCCTGCATAAAGAGGAGATGTATCACCTACAAACATTTTAGTAGAGAGTGGGTAGGTTGAATCGTAATTTAAAATACATCTTCTTTCGAGGCCGTCAATTATATTCATCGAAACACTTTCACCGATTTCCTCATTTAGCTTTTTAAGTATAGGCTCCGCTACAATGATTAAACTCGACTCTTCCTTCACTAAATTGCCTAAATATAATAGCGAATGCCCTAGTTGGTAGCGCTTTGTTCGTTCATCTTTATGCAAAAATCCTTCGTACACAAAGGTGGATACGAAGCGTTGTAAACTTGAAATCGTGATCCCAGTCTTTTTACTTAACTCTGTTAAGGAAAGGCTAGGCTCCTCTTTCGTGAAAGCTTTTAACACTTTAATCGCTTTGTGTAGCGACGACATTGTATAGTTTTTTTCGAATGTTTCTTTTTTCATCCCGTCACCTACTCAAACAAAATTACTTTTATTATGGCTCTTCACCAAAACGTGTACTTGACCGTACATTCCGTTACGGGCGGACGCTTTCCGCGGACGAGGTCGAGCCTCCTCGTCGCTCAATCTTCGGTGCTCCTGTCGCTGCGCTTTCGTCGCAAATAAATTTCCTGCGGGGTCTCGACTTTCTCGCTTTTCCCGCAGGAAGCTTTGCTCTGTAGCGAAAGGCGCATGCCGTCAGCTACACTCGCCACCCTTCACTCCATGTACTTTTAGAATTCTAAGTTTTTAATCGAGAACATATTTTGGTATTGAACCTTTATTATAGCGTACTTTTATTTTGCAAGAGAGGGTTTTTGAAATTGCTCTGTATGCTCACCAAGCACGGGGGGAGCTAATTTATATTGCACATTTAAGTTTGAAAATTGTAATGGGTTTTTGATGAATTTTACTTTTCCATATTGCGGATGCTCAATTTCTCCAACCATATCGCGTGCGATAAATTGAGGTTGCTCCAATGCTTCGGCAATTGTATTCACACGCCCACCTGGTATTTTAAATTGTTGCAATAGCTCAATCCATTCGTCACGTGTTTTGGTCATTGTAATGTTTGTGATCATCTCCACAAGTACAGACTCGTGTTGTTTTCTTAACGAGTTTGTAAGGAAGCGTTCATCTGTAGCCCATTCCTCATGGCCAAGTATAGTACAAAGCTTGTGGAACTGTGCATCTGTTCCTGCGCAAATCATTAATAAACCATCCGCACAATGGAATACTTGGTAAGGTGCTACGTTATTATGACGATTTCCAAGTCGTTCAGAAACAAACTCGGTATTTACATAAGCACTGGCTACATTTGCTAAGCTACTCATTTGTACATCGAGTAAAGATAAATCGATAAATTGCCCTTCATTTGTTTGGTCACGCATGCGAAGAGCGGCTAACACCCCCATGACAACATAATGAGAGGTTAAAATATCTGCAATGGGTACTCCGACCTTCGTTGGCTCTCCACCAGGACTACCTGTGACATCCATTAATCCGCTCATTGCTTGAATGACAGGATCGAAGCCCGGTTCATAGGCAAGGGGGCCCGTTTGACCAAATCCCGTGACCGCACAATGGATAAGGCGCGGATTTATTTGTTTTAATTGTTCGTACCCAAGCCCCATGCGAGCCATATCGCCTGTTTTAAAGTTTTCCAGTAAGACATCCGCGTCCTTTACTAATTCTTTGAATTGTTCGCGTCCTTCTTCGGATTTTAAGTTGATCGTAATCGATTTTTTATTTCGATTGGCACACAGGTAATACGTGCTTTGATCATTAATGAAAGGTCCCCAGTCCCGCATACTGTCAGAGCCATTTGGGTGCTCAACACGAATGACCTCTGCGCCTAAATCCGCAAGTATCATTGACCCAGCAGGTGCCGCATAAACGCGAGATAAATCTAAAATCTTAATATTTTCAAGCGGTTGCATGATGAAGACCTCCTTATTTGTAAATAGGTTTACGTTTTTCTACTACGGCATTTACACCTTCTTTGAAGTCATCGAGCTCTGTCACGATGGCCATTTGGGATGAGATATAGTCTAAGGCTGAGCGTAAGTCCATTTTTTGACTTTGATAGACAGCACGTTTAATAAAACGAAGCGTTGTTTGTGGACGATTCGCTAATTCTTTAGCGTAATTCCACGTATATTGATCGAGCTCCTCGTCGTCCACAACAAATGTGACAATGCCCATATCTTTTGCTTCGTCCGCTGTTAAAACGCGTGCTGTCCAAAATAGATCGAGTGCTTTGTCTAAACCAATTAGTTTCGGTAAGTAGTAAGCACCGCCATCTCCTGGAACAATCGCCACATTAATGTAGCTTTCGGAAATTTTAGTAGATTTGGCAGCGATTCGAATATCACACATGAGGGCCATATCGAGTCCAGCGCCCATTGCAAAGCCATGTACTTGAGCGATAACAGGTTTATCAATTTCCTCTAGGAGGAGTGGAATACGCTGGATTTTTTTCCATAATGAATTTTTTCGTGCTAAGCCTGTTGAAGAAATATCTTCCTCACTTTTAAAGAATCCTTCCCCAGCTTGCATCGCTTTAATGTCTCCTCCAGCACAGAACGATTTACCGTTTCCTTTCACGATAACAACACGAATGTCATCATCATCTCGAATCATTTCTAATGATTGAATCCATTGTGTAATCATTTCTTCACTGAACGCGTTATATGCTTCAGGTCGGTTTAATGTAATCGTTGCGATATGATCTTGCACTTCAAATAATAAATCAGTCATGTTCATCTCTCCTTATAAAGTAACGGTATTTTTTGAATCGGTTAAGTAGGTCCATAAACTATTACTGCTATTTTCTAGTAATTCGGTTGCTAACACATCGCTCCAGTATGCGCTAGTTGCTCCTTCATCACGCCAAGCCCAGAGTCTGCGTGTATATTGATGGAGGCTATGTTCATGTGTTGTACCAATCGCCGCATGTACTTGATGAGCAATCGCCGCTACTGCTGTAATGGCTTCTTCCATGCGAAGACAAGCATAAGCTACTTCATTTTTATGCGTATTAGAAAGTAAAGCAGCGGTAAAGTTATTAAAAGCAGCCAATGAGATAGCTGTCTCCCCAGCGAGCTGCACAATATGCTGCTGCACTAATTGGAATCGGTGAATCGGTCGACCGAATTGTTCGCGTTCTTTTGTATATTGAATCGTTAGTTCATTCGTTTTATCAATGGCCCCTGCCATTAAAGCCAATTTAATAGCGGTTTCTAAAGTAGTGATATAATGAATTTGATCCGCCGTTAATACGTTAGATACTTGTGAGACGGTTACATTGTGAAACGTGACAGTATCGCGCGGCTCACTAGCTAAGTTCGTATTATGTGTAATCTCTGCTTCACTTAAGCTCACTTCTACTAAACGCATACCTTCTCCGCTATTGACGAGCGTGACTAAACGATTCATATGTCTTGCCCAGTTCACGTTGAGCGCTGTACCGCTTAATTGATTATTTTCTAACGTAAATGCTTGATTGGTAGAAACCATATAAGTCGCCAACTCTTCAACAATATTTAAATTTGCATATTCTAATAGATAATTAGCAAAGGTATTTTCTGCAAATGGAATCGGGACGGCGTATTTGCCTGTTAAGCGAATGATGTTTAATAAATCATCTAAATCGCCACCAGCTCCGCCATTTTCCTCGGAAATGGCTACAACTGTCATACCGTTTTCTTCAAATAGTTCCCATACTTCAGGGGACCACTTTCCTTGTTCAACCACATCGACTAAATCTTTATCTACATTTTCTTTTACCATCCGTTCGACAACGTCCAAAATCATATCTTTCATTTCACTCATTGTGCTACAACTCCTTTCGCCACTATACCGTATAGAACCTCTGACGTACCGCCACGTATTGTAAAACCAGGTGCATGTAAAATAGATTGAGCCATAAAGCGATCAATTTTTCTTTCCGCATCAAGTCTTGGATAAGTTTGTACAAGCAATCGTGTAATTTCAGGGATGCTTTGTTCAAATTTCGTTCCAACTGCTTTTATTAAAGCTGCTGGAATCGAGACGTCATCGCCTTTACCTGAATCTAATAATTGTGCTACACCAATTGCGAGATTGCGGAGTCCCCATAAACGCGCAATGATTTTCGAGGCTTGCTTTAAACCTTCTTTGTTGTTTTGACGTTTTAGCTCTTGAATTAATTCATCCATTAATGGAAATGTACTTAAAATTCGCTCAGGACCACTGCGCTCAAATGCAAGCTCTGCTAATCCTTGCGCCCATCCATTTCCTAATTCTCCGACGACCATGTTATCGGGTACAAAAACATTTTCAAAGAATACTTCATTGTAATGATGCTCACCTGTTAAAAACTTAATCGGTACAATGGTAATACCTTCCGCTTTTAAATCTACAATGAGTTGACTTAAGCCGGCATGTTTATTTTTTCCATCGAATGGAGTAGTACGTACTAAAGTGACCATGTAGTCGCATAAATGAGCATTACTCGTCCAAATTTTTTGCCCATTCACAATCCATCCACCTTCTACTTTTTCCGCCCGAGTACTAACGGAAGCTAAGTCAGAGCCACTATTCGGTTCACTTAAGCCAATGCCGAAGTAACATTCACCTTTAATAATTTTAGGCAGGAAAAATGCCCGTTGCTCTTCTGTCCCAAAGCGAAGTAGAAGGGGACCCGTTTGTCGATCAGCAAACCAATGAGCCGCAACAGGTGCACCAATCGCTAAAAACTCCTCTGTTAAAATATAGCGATCAATGGTGCTGCGTTCTTGCCCACCATATTTTTTCGGCCACGTCATGCCGATCCAGCCTTGTTCCCCAATTAATTTTGAAAATGCTGGATCATCTCCGCTTAACCATGAGTCACATTTTGGAATGAATGTCCCTTTCTTTAACTCGTTTTGTAAAAAACTTCGAACTTCTAAACGGAATTGTTGTTGTTCTTCTGTAAATTGCACAGTTGGCAATTGCAACATAGTAAAGCTCCCCCTCTTTTTACCGTATTGTAATAACTATTACTTTATATGTGTATTTTATAACCAAAATTAGTAAACGGTCAAATGTTTTTTAGAAAAATCTGAATTTTTTATTTTTAGAATATATGTATGTTCGAGAATTACGCGGCAGTAGGGGAGAATTTTTTGTTTAAGAGAGAGATTCAACGGCATTTGGGATCGTTTAATTACATAAAGGTGAAAAAATAAAAAGGTTTTTTTAGAAAAAAATTGAAATTTAAAGAAATAGATTGTTATGATGTAGAAAATATTGTTTGGAGGTATGTGGAATGCAAATGATGATCAACACTTCACAGCAAGTAACGCAAGTTTTAACGGCACAGCTGATGCAACACTTAGAAATACTCCAATATTCTAGCAACGAATTAGAGCAATACATTTATGAAAAGGCAAACGAAAATCCACTATTAATCGTTGAAGATGCGAAAGTGAAAAGGAATTATGAGGAAATTATGAAACTAGCATCGATCCCTTCTAATCCAACGAGTAGAAAGGCATATACCTCTCATGACCCGTCATTTAATTTTATAGAAATGCAGCTTGCTCAAAAGGAAAGTTATGAAAACTATTTATTAGAGCAAATACCACTGCACAAAAATTTAAGTCCAATCGATTTGAAGATTTTAACTTTTTTAATTCGATCATTGGATGATCGGTTGTTTTTAGATGTGGATTTAACAGTAGTTGCTCACCAATTTAAAACGACATATGCCCATGTCGAAGTGTTACTTCAATTACTGCAAACATTTGAACCAATCGGTGTAGGCGCGCGAAATTTTAAAGAATATTTACTCATTCAAGTCGATCAAGATTTGTTGGCACCTGCACTAGCCATTCCATTTATTTCGAATGACTTAGAGCACGTATCGACACAATCGTTTAAGCAACTAAGTAGAAAATATAAATGTAAGATGGACGAAGTAAAAAAAACGGTTGCCTATATTCAAAAGTTAAAACCGATAGTAACAGAGGATAAGTTTGAAAAGATTCCTTATGTGTTTCCAGATGTAGAAGTCAAACAAGTAGAGGGTGAATGGATTGTATTGTTAAATGATCATCATTTACCATCCGTTTCGATTAACGAAAGCTATGTACGTCTTTTAAAACATGATGCCAATCATAAATATTACTATAAGCAGTCGATGAAAGATGCTCTTGCGTTAATACAAGGAATTGAGCAACGCGACAAAACAATTTATGAGTTAATTCGTATGTTACTAGAAATACAGGTCGACTTTTTTAGTCAAGGGATGGAAGCGTTAAAACCGATGCGCTTAAAGGATATTGCGGATCAATTGCATGTCCATGAATCTACTATTAGTCGTGCGATTCGCGGGAAGTATATTCAAGTGCCACATGGTATATATGCATTGCAATCCTTATTTACAAAAGGCTTAATTAATGCGTCAGGGAAAATGGATTCCGTCATTTATGTAAAAAAACGAATTAAACAATTAATCGAAAATGAAAACAAACAGCGCCCGTTAGCGGATCAGCACATTACGCAAATTTTATGTGAGGAAGGGATTCAAATCTCAAGAAGAACGGTAGCGAAGTATCGTGAAGAGATGAATATTGTCAGCTCGTTTAATCGGGTCCATGATAGCGTTGTGTGAAATTGCATATATTGATGTGTTTTTGCATCGTTTTTGATGGAAAACATCGTTTCTCACTCATTGTCTATCCCAACTAGATGCTGTACACATACTCATGCTGCTAAAGAAAACACTAGTGTAAAATCTTTTAGCACATGAATGAAGTATAGACTTGTTAGACCCCCCATAGATTTAAAAAAAATCAGGTGTGTTGATTATCAAAATATTTCCTTTATAGAATCGTGTTTTTTTAGAAAAAACATGATTAAAAATGACTTGCCAGTTGATTGTAGCGGAATCGGCGAGACTCCTACGGGAAAAGCATGAGCTGAAGACCCCGCAGGAGCGAGGTACGAGGCCACTGAAAAAGTCCAGTATCTTTGTGTGTCAGGAGAAAGTTCAAAAAAAATTGAACTTTCTCCTAACGCTTTCTTTTATAATAAGAGTATCAAATGTACGTAGGTGATCCCAAAATGATTTCAAACCAAGAATCGCTCAATCTTAGTCCATTCATGGCCATATACGATATCGTTGTGCCAAAAGATAATATGCTTCGTCGAATTAATGATCTTGTAGACTTTACGTTCATACTTGAAGAATTAAAAACAAAGTATTGTCTAGATAACGGTCGCAATGCAATCCCACCCATTCGTATGTTCAAATATCTATTACTTAAATCTATTTTTGATTTATCAGATGTAGATGTAGTAGAACGTTCTAAATATGATATGTCGTTTAAATATTTCCTCGATATGGCACCGGAAGAGTCCGTGATTGATCCAAGTTCTTTAACGAAATTCCGTAAACTCCGTCTGCCAGATGAGGGTTTATTAGATATGCTCATCGGGAAAACCGTAGAGATTGCACTCGAAAAGGAAATCATCAAAAGTAAAGCCATTATTGTGGATGCCACTCATACAAAAGCTCGTTATACTCAAAAATCACCGAAGGAATTTTTACAAGAGAAATGCAAAAATGTTCGAAAAGCTGTTTATCAAATGGATGAAGCGATGAAAGAAAAATTCCCACCGAAAACGACTTCTACTGAAGTAAAAGATGAATTGGATTATTGTCGTCAAGTGATCATGGCTGTTGAAAAAGCACCACAAATCGCTGAAGTGCCTGCCGTGAAAGAAAAATTGAATGTACTAAAAGAAGTAGTAGAAGATTATACCGAACAACTGAGCTATTCAAATGACACGGATGCACGTGTCGGACATAAAACAGCAGACTCTTCTTTCTTTGGTTATAAAACGCATATCGCCATGAGTGACGAACGAATTATTACAGCTGCCGTAATAACGACAGGTGAAAAAAGTGATGGGAACTATCTTCAAACGTTAATCGAGAAGAGCAGAAAAGCAGGAATGGAAATGGACACAGTCATCGGTGATACAGCGTACTCAGGAAAAGATAACATTGTCTACACTCAAAAGAAAAAGATCGCACTGGTTGCTAAACTACATCCTCATGTATCAGATGGTCATCGAACAAAAGAAGATGAATTCGAGTTTAATAAAGATGCAGGTATGTATGTTTGTAAAGCAGGACATTTAGCTGTTCAAAAAAAGTACGATAGTAGAAAAGGTGAAAAGTATAACGCTAGAATAAGGTATTTATTCGATGTAGAAAAATGCAAGGTTTGTCCTTTCCGTGAAGGATGCTATAAAGAAGGGGCTAAAACGAAATCTTATTATGTGACGATTAAATCGACAGAACATCAAGAACAAAAGGATTT